>JAYYHM010000380.1:0-22997 GCA_036148415.1 Planctomycetota bacterium | reverse complement strand
CAACAGTATCATCGGATTTTCTGAAGTCTTGCAAGGCATTGACGCTCTCACTGGCAAGCAACGGCGTTACGCATCAAACATTCAAAAAAGTGGACGATTACTGTTAGAAATGATCAATGATATTCTTGATCTAGCTAAAGTAGAAGCAGGTAAGATGGAGATCAAATGCACTGAATTTGATCTGAGGCGACTTGTCTCTGCTCAATGTGATATGCTTCATTCCTTATCTGAAGATAAGAATATTTCTCTTTCTTTTGAAATGGCCAATGACCTACCGACAGCATCTCAAGATCCCAATAAGTTGGGCCAGATCGTCAATAACCTCTTAAGTAACGCGATTAAGTTTACACCTGAAGGTGGTATGATCACCGTTGAGGTATCTGACTTAAGGGATGGCCGTTTTCAACTGCTTGTGCGTGATACTGGTGTTGGAATCGCGGAAGAAGATCAAACCATTATCTTCCAAAAATTCCGGCAAAGCCGAAAGGTTCTCGACGGAGAAGGCCTAACAAGAGAATTCGCCGGCACGGGTCTGGGACTATCCATTGTAAAAGAAATCGCAATCCTTCTCGGTGGAGCCGTTAACTTTGAGAGCGAACTGGGCAGAGGTAGTTCTTTTTGGGTTACACTCCCTTGGAGGTATCAACCCCACAACCCCTCTGAAACATTGAACAACCCTTGAGTCAATTTTCGCTTTCCCGAATTTGATTTGACGGCCCCTCCAGTACCCGAAAGAATATCTGCCTATCCGGCGCATCAGTAATACCCAATCCAATTGAGTAAAAATTTCTAAAATGAAACAACAATCATTATATCTCATCGCACTTACCGCGATTTTTTCTCTTGGTGGAACCTTCAACGGAAACATCCAAGCAGAGACCCGCCCTCCTAACATTGTTGTGATCATGGCCGATGACCTCGGCTACGGGGATTTATCCTGCTACGGTGCCACAGCACTCGAGACACCTAACATTGATCGCCTCGCCGCAGAGGGTCAAAAGTTCACCAGTGGTTATTGCAGTGCTTCGACCTGTACCCCAACCCGTTATTCATTCCTCACCGGCACCTATGCCTTTCGCAAGAAAGGTACTGGAATTGCCCCACCGAATAGCCCCGCTCTCATTCAGCCGGGAACCCCCACCATCGCGTCCATTCTGCGGACCTCGGGATACAAGACTGCAGTCATTGGAAAATGGCATCTCGGTCTTGGATCTGAGATGCCTGACTGGAACGGCCTATTGAAACCTGGTCCTCTTGAAATTGGATTCGATCGATGTCTCTTGTTGCCAACCACTAATGACCGAGTTCCTCAAGTCTATGTGGAAAACCATCGCGTCTTGAACCTAGATCCTGAGGATCCACTCTGGGTGGGTAAGAAAAAACCTAGTCCGGATCACCCCACCGGACTTACTCATCGTGACACCTTGAAAATGGACTGGTCACACGGCCATAACTCGACGATTCACAACGGTATAAGCCGCATTGGATTCTACACCGGGGGTCACGCCGCCAGATTCCGTGATGAAGACTTATCGGATAGGTGGGTGGAAGAGTCCGTCAAGTGGATTGAATCCAATCGTGATCATCCATTTTTTCTCTTCTTCTCCTCCCATGATCTGCATGTACCACGTATTGTCCACGAGCGCTTCCAAGGTGCCACGAAATTAGGTCCGAGGGGCGATGCGATCGTTGAATTAGACTGGTGCGTTGGTGAACTCACCAAAACGCTTGATCGCCTAAAACTCTCGGAAAATACCTTGATTGTTTTTTGCAGTGATAATGGCCCCGTTATGGACGATGGCTACAAAGATGACGCCATCGAAAAACAGGGAAAGCATCAACCCGCCGGACCTTATCAAGGTGGAAAATACAACGTCTACGAGGGAGGAACTCGCACCCCTTTTATCACACGTTGGACTGGAAAGATCGCCCCGGGTGTATCCGATGAAATGGTATGCACCATTGACTTAGCAGCCAGCTGCGCAAAGTTGGCGGGAGCATCACTTCCGAACAATGCTTGCCTAGACAGTTTCGATGTTTCGGATGCCCTATGTGGTAAGGAAAAGGCCTCAGGCCGCGACCACCTAATTCAGCAAGACAATGGACAGGGTGGAAACTACGGACTGCGTGTCGGCGATTGGAAATTGCTCCGACACGATTCCAAGAAAACAAAAAATACGGGTTTAAGGCTGCAGGGTCGTCCCGTTAGCAGATACATGCTTTTCAACCTCGCAACTGATCCAAGTGAACAGCATGATGTGATTTCAGAAAATGAAGAAATTGCAAATCAGCTAAAGCAACAGCTTCAAGATCTTATCGCCGCAGGCAGAAGTCGTCCGTAGTGTTGCTATGCAGTGATTATCGGTTGGAACAAGATTCCTAAAACGACTCCCTACATCAAGAGCACGCGAAATCAATTCGCGTGCTCATCTATTTCATGGGAGTATTAGTGCGAAAAAAGACGAATATCTTTAAATTCCGTCCACATTGGCTTACCCGCGTGTAATTGAAGTGCAAGAATCCCGTCGCTGAAAGCTTTCTCGGGGTGCTGATCGTCAAAATCTAACACGAGCCTACCATTCAGATAGTGCTGAATGTGGGATCCATTTGCAATGATGATCACATCATTCCAGTCATCTACCTTCATCAACTCTTTGAAATCCTCAGCGCTAATCAGGTCATTACGGAGCACCTTTTTGCCCTCAGCCTTCCAAACAGCTTGCTCTCCGACGAGACAAATCCGCCCACGAGTTCCTTTCTCGTCATAAATGAATGATGGAACATTTGGAAAATCTTCTTCGTTCCTTATTTCGTGCTGATACCCTCCAACAACCCAAGGGTTCGATGCTTTCTTACCTTCAGTGATATGCTTGGAACGGTATTGAATACCAGAGTTGTTCGTTGCACTACAACGGAAGGAAAGACGCAAGTCGAAATCTGTTAGTTTCCCACCCTTCCAAATCAGGAACGTGTTCCCCTTGGCAGGATTGTCAGGCGTTGTTTCGCCGTGAATTACCCCATCTTTCACAGACCACATGGTTGGGTCTCCATCCCAACCCTTTAAATTCTTTCCATTGAAAATAACCTTGGATTCCGATGACTCCGCGGGGGATTTTAGAGATAACTCTTCAGCAAAGCCAAAGCCCGCGACGAGAGTAAGTGAGGCGATTGTCAATGTTCGAATCATGAAGCACACTCCTAATTAAACTTTTTTTCACTTTGACTGCTTGCTTGAGGCGGCCAGTATGATCTATCCGGAGTAACAACTCAAATACAAGCTATCAAAATAGTTTTTTCTATCTTGTTATCAGGATTACTGATCATGCACATAGTGGTTTTTGCAACGGTTATAAAATTACCCGAAACTTTTTTCCAACGACGTGCGAAGATCGGACCTTCTCTCTGCAGGGGGAATCGCGAGGGTTGTGCTTCACTCCAATCCTAACGTCTTCATACCTTGCTCGAAAATCACGTCTACAGGAATCTTCTTTTGCTCTAATAAATCAAGCTCACTGGCCAACTGCTCGCCTATGATCCCCTTATCTTTGACGAGGCTCGCAGCTTCTGAATAATCACCATCCCCCTGAATCGTCAAAAGCTTTCTGGATAGTGCCTCGGTAGCTTCGCCAAAACGCTCCATATTGACGCGGTACTTCCCATCATTCTGTCTCTCGAAAGCACCGAATTCACTAAAGAAATTGAAGCGAATCATGTTCGCTTTACCGTGAGCACTGGAAGCACCGAACCTGACACTTCTGAAAATTCCTGCCATGAAGGTCACATAGAAATCGGCTAGATCGGCCTCAAGTTCTCCACGATCATGTAATTGCTGAATCATAAACAGTCCAAGAATATCTGCCTTGCCTTCCTCAATCGCTCCCGAATGTTCTTTCAGTGCTTTCCGAACACTCCCCCGACCATTAATTGTGTTTTTGATACCCAAACCATGGGCAACTTCGTGGAACATTGTGTTGCTGAAAAATGCGTCGAAAGTAACGTGCTGCCGCTGATCGTTAGCGATCAATTCATCTGCAATGGGTAGTAGAATTTTTTCAAACTTGGCCTGCATAGCATTCTTCAACTGCAATCTTCGTGTTCCTTTCTGTAATTGCACCTTCTCATCATTGGGAAGGTTGATCGCAATCGTTTTGGACCCAGAGTTACAGTCTCCCGCATAGTAGATGACATCGTAGGCGTTCAAATCTGTATCCGTTCCTGGCTTCTCAGAACGATACGCTTCCGGGACTGGAAGGGAAGACTGCAGGACGGGTAAAAACTTAGAGTATCGAGCAAGCTTCTGACTCCATGCCTTATCTTTCAATAAGATGTAACACGTGTGTGCAGCTTTGTAACCAAATAACTTGTCCTCGTAGGTTTCTATGGGTCCTATCACCACATCGATCGTATTATTTTTCATGTCCAACCATGCAAGATCACTAGGTTGGTAATCATCCGTACGCAAGGCGTCAGCTCGAAGTCGCAAATATCGAGCTAATCCCGTATCTTCGGCAAGCTCTGCTGCACTCAAGAGAAGCTCAGATGCTTTCTGCATTTCGCCCTTGAACTCTAGTCGGTAAGGCACAGATTTGAGCTGGCCATTCTCATCGCGACGCAGAAAGGTATAGAGATCGGCTTTTCCAGCAAGGTCAGCAGATTCAAATTCTTTGCGGGTCATATTGGAGGGATAAAAATTTGCACCCAGCGGCTTATCCCCAAACGATTTTAAAAAGGGTCGATTCCCATCTAACCTGTCCCACGCACCATAGTTGATAATTGTGAATTGCCTAGCGTCTTGATTCGATACACTCGCCAGCAAAGCATCTCGGTCACCGTATGCTTGATACCAGAAACACCGATCCATAATCTCAGCGGCCTGAAAGAGAAAAGGCAGCATCTTCTTCTGTTTGGTGGATAACTTGGAAAGATCCGCAGTCAGTTTTACTGGCACATACTGCTTCACCTTCGCTGTCACATTCAACACCGGTTCTTGGCACCACGCAGTTGTGAATAGCAAATTAAGAAACAGTAGAAACATAACCGATCGCTTTGGTTGGTTGATCAAGTCTTTAGCGTTTTCCAACATGTTTGTTTTAATCCTCTGATTCAAATAAAATGTGGATCATGGTTCCGAACGCTGCGCGGTGATTACTGGAAACCACAAGCCTACACTAACAGATTTTGTACTCGGTGGATTTGCAAATTCAGTGATCCTTGGAAAACCTCTGATTCACTTTATTCTGAACCACTCTATATTCTATTCCAACACTGCGTTAAGAATTCTAAATTTCTCCCATCAATAGTGGGCTACTTGGGATAAACGCATTTCCTCAACTACCTCATTTCAACCAACCGCGAAAAATATTTGGCAACTGAACTCTAATTTCAATACCAAGGCAATCAGCATGGAACTTCTGAGCGAAATGGAGAGACCGACGTTTTTCCATTCATTGAACTGGATTCAGCAAAGGCAAAGGATCGATGACCTCATCTGTTTCTTCGCCTCTCTAACCGTGATTGCTTTGTTCAATATTTCTGTGAGTTGCCAACTTGAAGCACAGGAGAAGGAACGTCCAAATATTCTCTGGATCTTCGCCGAAGACACTTCCCCTTGGATGGGCTGTTATGGAGATCCAATCAATTCGGGCAAAACCCCCAACATTGACTCCTTGGCCAATAAGGGCATCCGTTTTTCAAGAGCTTTTGTCCCCGCACCAGTTTGTTCGGCTTGCAGATCAGCTTTAATGGCTGGCCAAAATCAAATTCGTATTAATGCTCACGAGCACAGATCTTCCCGTGGCCCTGTACAGATTCGTTTACCAGATCACATTGAGCTGCTGCCGCAATTACTAAAGAAGTCTGGCTATTTCACCTTCAATGCCGGGAAGACCGATTACAACTTCCAATGGAATCAGGACGAAGTCTATTCGTTGCTCAGGAACTCGCGCCAGGATGTTCCATGGTCGGAAATCAAGAACAATCAGCCTTTCTTTGGTCAAATTCAAACCGCCGGCGGGAAGAATAATACGATTAAATTTGCTTCGAATAGAAAAACGGATCCCTCAAGCGTTACCGTCCCGGCGGAGTACCCTCAGAACCCACTTTATCGAGAAGTAGTAGCTCAGCATTATGATGCCATTCGCAAAGATGACGACTTTATCGGAACAATACTCAGCCACCTAGAAAAGAACGGGTTGGCAAAAAATACCATCGTTGTCTACTTCTCTGACCACGGTGCCAATAATCTGGTTAGGCATAAACAAATGCCAACGGAAGGTGGTTTACATGTGCCATTTATTATTTGCGGACCTGATCCTCATGTACCTGCATCTTCGGTGAGAGATGACCTCGTTAATCTACTTGATCTCTCAGCGACCACTCTTCATTGGGCCGGCGTAGAAATTCCAAGATGGCACGAAGGACAAAATCTGTTTGCCGAAAAACTCGTTCCCCGTAATGAGGTTTTTGCCGCAAAAGATCGACTGGACCATACGATTGATCGTGTTCGAAGCGTTCGTAGCAGTCGGTATCGCTATACCCGCAACTTCAAAACGGATCGGATTCTATTACAGCCCCAATATCGCGATTCCAAGAACTACGTGATCAACCTCCGGCAACTGTACTCCAGTGGACAATTGTCAGAACCGCTGAAAGATATTTACTTTGGCGAGCGACCAGCTGAAGAATTCTACGATGTTCAGGCAGATCCCAGCCAGCTGAAGAATCTTGCAACTGATCCAGATCATCAGAAAGAACTTGAACGGCATCGACGGCTACTTGAAGAGTGGATCGCAAAAGGTGACGCAGGAATTACCGAGGAGCCTCTGGATGAGCTGCGGTATCAAGCGAACGGACATAAGTGGGGAGAAGGAGTAAATCCGGAGTATGAGATTGTCAGAAACGACTCCGATGGTGACGGGCTTTCAGATGATTGGGAACGTATCAACTCTCGAGACCCTCAAGACAGTCGTTTGATGTTCTTGTTCAACTGTGGTGGGTGGCAGACCGAGGGCTGGACTGGCCAGGCAAAACTTGGAAATATCTGTGGCTACCTTGGATCTTTGGAATTTAAATTAGCTGATGGAGAAGGGATTCTTCGTCGTGAGCACCTCAATATCAGCGGAGATCACTATCCCAAAGCTTGGACGATTCGTGCCAAAGTATCCCATAAAACAAATGTGCAGATTGACGCCTTACTTTTGGATGGTACGAGGTTGCCCATGGCATCCACTTTCATTGAAGCAGGCAATCAACAGCCAATCACTATCGCTTGCTCACCCTTGAATCAAGCAGCAGGCCCATTGGTTGGATTGGAACTTCAGCTCCGAGCAGAGCCTGAGACTCGTGTTGAAATCGATTCTTTGGTTGCTGACTGATCTGTTTTGAAGTCGGCCCACAGGCGGCCTGAGTGAGAGGAAAAGAAGAACACCCCCCTGAAGAGCAAATCGGACATTCAATCGCAGAGGGGAATGGGCGAACCTTTTTAACCCAAGCAGCACTTTAAAGGTGATTTTCACACCGCAATTAAAAAGGTGATTGTCAGGTCAAATCGAAAGCACATAATGATTGGCCGCATTCGAGGAGAACTACGTGGTACGAGATCTCAATGGTGCCTCTGTGATTAACAAGGAAGTGATGCGGGTCCTGTCAGAGAGCAGTCGAATCAATCTGCTTTTATTTCCGATCTAGATGAAAACTTCCGCTCGGTCAGATGAACATTCGTAGACATACATTGCTTTTCACACTTTGCATCGCATCCGCTGCTTTCGCACCGATGACCACTTCGGCAAAGAAGATCATCAAGAAAGGCGACTCCGTTGGTATTTTTTACGTGACAAAAATTGCTGGAGCAGAGACAGACGGAGTCAAGCCAGGACAAAGACTGTGTTATCGATGCCGTTATGGCTCGCGTCCGATGGTGATGGTTTTCGCACGCAAAACCGGCCAGCCTTTAAAAGATTTGGTCAGTTATCTCGATCAAACGATTTCTGAGAACAAGAGTGCAAAAGTAAAAGGATTAGTGACTTTACTTGGGGTAGACCAAGAGATTCTTAAGCAATCCGCAACTCAACTGCTCGAAGATACTCAAGCTAAAGACATCCCGGTGGCAATCGCTACGGAGCTGGGTGTTCGAGCGAATCAGTATGAACTTCCCGAGGGTGCTGAGGTGACGATTGTGGTCGCCAAAGACAGTCGAGTCTTGCACACTCTAGTCTACGACGCGGATAAAATTGATCTCGAAGCGGTTCAAGCTGAGGTACAGGCAATCGTTCAGTCAAAATCAGGACGCGTACGATCACGTTAACATGCTCTTTGAACGTGAAATCCCGAGATTTATCAATCGGCACCGAGTAGATCCAGACTCCGTTTGTTCGCCAATATGGTTGCGAAGGTAAGCGAATTCAGTCCTGATATTGCTAATTTTGCTACATCAAGGTGTTGAGAATCCAATCGATTGGGATACGCTGAGACTTCGATGCCCAAGTTTTTTCTGGCAAGCGTTCATCCGTGGCAGGGACTGGAAAATGGATTACCCATGAATGAGTTCTTGGTCCAAATTCATATTCCATCTGAGTTTTTTATCTTCAAGCCGCTCTGAATCATGAATCCATCTCTATCAGATCGTTGGGCAGCGACCGTGCTGAAGAGACGGGTTTTCATCCTACTTGGATGGTTAGCCGCCACCATTGCGATTCGGATGTTGGCACCCACGTGGAACGAAATCGCCTTCGATGGCGATTTTGAGTACTTACCCGCGGACATGAACAGTGTTGCGGGTGGAACACTACTCGATGAAGCTTTTCCAGAAGTACGCAGCCGTAGCCAATTGGTAATTGTTCTCGGTCGAGAAAATGAAAAGCTCACGAAGGAAGATGAGATTGTCTCCCTTGATTTACTTAGAAGGCTTCACCATCGCTTCGGTGAAATCTGTTGGCAACGGGCAATTGATCTTGGATACGAAGGTGGCTCAGCTGAGGACAAGCATACGGGAAAGTGGATATCACTCGCGAAGGAATCATTTGACCGAGCAATCGATGCAGATGAGAATTTCTATGCTCGAGTGGGGGAAGTTCTTCCAGAAGCTTCTCCAAATATTCACGAACCCAGAATGGCAATTGCCTATTACGATCGAGGTAGCTTACTCGAAAGCATGGGGGATGCCGATGACTTGGTTGGCAGTGATTTCGAATCCGCATTGGTTCTGTATCCCGACATTGCAACAGTTGCTCCCAGGATTGAGGAACGCAGCCTCAGTGTTTGGGAATCTGCGCTCGAGTTGGTGTCCTATGATGACTCATTAATCGGAACGAGCCTGAGCCACCCAAACGCCCGGCTATTGGTTTTACAGCTATCCAGTGAACTTGCAGCTACAAGCAACATTGCGATCATCGAAGCAATGGAAGAAATGCTCGAGAATGTCCGAGCCTACAGCATGCAGTACACCACTCCAGGTCTTCAACTTCGCATGACAGGCTCTGCCGCGATTGGTGGTGAAACACTCCTCGCATCCCGTGATGCGATTCGGTATACGGAGTGGATCACAGTGACAATGATTCTGATCATCCTCACGACGGTGTACCGGGCACCTCTCCTCGTCGCCATCCCGATGATATCGATTGCTTTCGCTGTTATTTTTTCCACCTCCTTGGTGGCACTTCTTACTCAATGGTCCGTAAACGAAATCATTCCCGGGCTTGATCTGAGAATTTTTACAACGAGCCGAATCTTTGTAGTCGTTATCCTATTCGGAGCGGGTACCGACTATTGTCTCTTCTTGATTGCCCGACTGAGGGAAGAGGCAATGCGATTGCCATGGAATGAAGCATGTCGCATTTCGCTTCGCGAAGTGATGAGCGCCCTGACAGGTAGCGCTCTCACAACTATCGTTGGGCTGGGGATGCTATGGATCGCCAGCTATGGAAAATTCCACTATACAGGTCCAATTATTGCGATTTGTTTATTAGTTGGATTGCTGATTTGCACCACTCTAACGCCAGCATTGATTTACATCATTGGTCCAAAAGTCTTTTGGCCCGCAAAAGTTTCACCGGAATCACTCCAACCTCGTGTGGGTTTCTTTCGATCACCCACGGGATCCGTATCTCCTGCGAATGGATTCTGGAGTTGGATTGCGCTTACCCTTACGAGACATCCCGTCACTACCCTTGGAATCGGAATCGGGTTGCTGATTGTTCCGGCATGGCACGGCATCCAGAATGAACAGAACGTTACTTACGATCTAAGCAGTCAGTTGGATCAAGCTTCAGAGAGTCGGCGTGGTCAGTCTCTCTTATCCAAGCATTTCGACATTGGAAAAATCAACCCCGTGACCATATTGCTTCTACGTCCGGAGGAAGAAGATCCAACGGTATTTGAAGAAGAAATCCGCGACCTCGGTGAATCTTTATACGCCGTCAAAGGCGTAGCGACGGTCAGATCTGCTGATGATCCCTTGGGAGATTTCCCACCCAATCGAAACATGAGCTTACTAAGCAAAGATGCTTGGCGGCGACGTGCCCTCAGGAATCACAGAATCTCAGAGAGCCACTTCTTCTCAGAAATACCCAGGTACACCAATCGGCTCGCACGCTTAGATGTCACCATCAATGGCGATCCTTTCTCTTTGGAAACGGCTCGTATTGTCAATAGTTTACGCGATAGCCTCAAAGACAAGGTCACTGCTGAATCATCAGCTTGGAAGGGCGCAAGTGTGCTTCTCACTGGCACAACGCCGTCCATCATTGACTTACGCACGGTGACACTTCAAGACAATCAACGCATCAAAATCGCAGTCATTTCAGCAGTCTTCTTAATTCTTTGGGTAGTTATAAGGAGATTGGAACTGTGCATCTATCTAATCGCAACTGTTTTGATCAGTTACTATGCCACACTTGGATTGACTTTATTGTTCTTTGAATCGCTGTATGGAGCTGATTTCATTGGTTTGGATTGGAAACTACCGCTATTCCTGTTTGTCATCTTGGTAGCTGTCGGGCAGGACTACAATGTTTACCTGGTAACCAGGATTGTAGAGGAACAGCGACGTCTAGGATGGCTTTCCGCTCTACGACGAGCAGTGACTCGCACTGGAGGGATCATTACCGCATGCGGATTGGTAATGGCCGCTACCTTCCTCAGCATGACCTCTTCAGCTTGGCTGCCCAGTGTCCTCGATACGCTCTCTATCAGCCACAATTCCAGTGGCCGGACGTTAAAAGGGATCATTGAATTAGGATTTGCACTGGGATTAGGTGTGCTCATTGATACCTTCTATGTGAGGACTATTCTGGTCCCTAGTTTTGTCGCAATGCGCGGCAAACGTGCCACCACCTAGTTCGCTTTTGGAAAACATACTGCTCGAAATTCAGCTCTGATAAGGTGTCACCTCGTCCAAGCTATCCGCAGAAGATCGCAGTAAGTGAAGGCGATCGACTCCAAGAGCGACCCCCGTACATTGCGGCAATCTGCAACTCATCGCTTCCACCAGACTCGGTGGCATAGCGTTGATGGTTCTCCGACCAAGCTTTTGTCGTTTCATAGCAACCTCAGTGATGCGAGATTGTAAGATTTGCTCATCTCTCAACTCATCGTAACCATTTGCAATCTCGATTCCTTTAATAAATAACTCGAATCTCGCTGCACATTGTGGATCATCCTCTGACACTGCGGCCAAGGCAGCTTGACTGAGAGGGTAATTGCGTAGGATTACTGGTTTTTCTTGTCCCAATCTAGGTTGGATGAATTCTGATAGTAGAAGATCCAACAAGCCGTCGCGATCGTTTTCCATCGAATGAGCAAGAGAAGGGTCACACTTTTCAGCCAAGAGCACTAACTCTGAAAGTCCCGATTGAATGGGGTCTATCTCTAAAAAGTCTTGAAATACGTTGCGGTATTGTAAAACCTCATAGGAATCATATTCGAGGATGCAACAAGCTAGGTCACCTAGTGCCGCAATACCGTCGGCTTCATTTCCGTTCACTTGATACCACTCGAGCATAGTGAACTCAACACGATGCAGATCACCAACCTCATCTTCGCGAAAGGCTGGCACGATACCGTAAAGTGATGGTGCTCCCAACGAAAGGAGCTGCTTCATGTAGAGCTCAGGTGAAGTTTGCAAATAGCCTCTTCTGAGAACCTGCTTCTGATCCCCATGCGATCGCAGCCCCACCTCAATAGGATCAATGTATGGATCTACAATAGCGTGCTTGGACAGACAGGGTGGCTGCACCTCCATAAAACCCCTGTCATCAAACCACCTTCTCAAATCTTTCAGCAAATGGGCTCGATCCCTGATCATCGCAATACGATCCACAAAATCACCTAGTCCTTACCGAAACGATTTTTAATCTCATTGAATAGACAATACTCAGCATGAGGAAGATCAAGTCACGAGCGTGTCACCTGATGCTTAACACTTTCCTGAGTGGGTGGAATTTTAAATCAAGTGTTGCCATTATCAAAAGGCTGCTGCAACAGCTAGACTAGGAGCGACCATCGTCGAGTACTTTCAAGTAGCAATTTCCATATCATGACAAGTAATCAGAAAATCCATCGATATGCTCGGCAAATCCAATTTGGCCCAGTCGGCCAACAGGGACAGGCACGTATTAGGGGTTCATCCGTTGCAATTCTTGGATGTGGTGCGTTGGGGACCGTTGCGGCGGAAATCCTCGCGAGAGCCGGCGTTAAACGCTTGCGGATTATTGATCGCGATGTGGTCGAATGGTCAAATCTTCAACGGCAATCGCTGTTTGACGAAGAGGACGCTGAACAAGGCAGGAGCAAAGCAGAAGCAGCAAGTCTGCATTTGGCCAAGATCAACTCAGAAGTGAATTTGGAGCCGATTGTTGCCGATATCACATCGGAAAATATTGAGCAAATACTGGAATCGACTAATCTTGTGATCGATGCCGCAGACAACTTTTCGCTTCGCTTTCTGCTCAATGATTGGTCTTTGAAACATCATACACCATGGGTACATGGAGGCTGCGTTGGTGCAACGGGTCAAGTGCTGTTGCTCACAGGCGACGGAGGCCCATGTTTTCGCTGTTTAGTACCAGAGCCACCCCCATCAGCATCAGTTGATACCTGTGACACAGCAGGAGTGATTGGCAGCGCCACCCATACCATCGCGAGTCTCCAAGCAACAGAGGCGATAAAATGGCTCTCCGGAAATCACGAGCAGACTCGCGTCAAACTGATTTCATTGGATCTATGGAATAATCGTATTCGCGAATTAAAGATCCCCAAGCACCTGCAAGACCATTGTCTCGCATGTGGAAAAAACCAGTTTGATTTTCTGGATGGTGATCTCGCGATCCAATCTGAAACGACCGCAGTGTTATGTGGACGAGAAGCAGTCCAGATCCAAACCAATGAATCAGAAATTGATTTCGAACAGATTTCAAACCGATGGCAGTCTGTGGGCCGGGTACAGCTGACGCGTTTTTTTGTGCGTTTATATCTAAGTGAACAGCAGAACTTGACCTTATTCCGAGACGGTCGAGTAGTGGTTAACGGAACCGATCAAATCTCAGAAGCGCGTAGCCTTGTGAGTCGTTTTCTGGGTGGCTAGTTCCTATCATCAACCAGCACCTTTTATCTATTCTCATACGGAACACCCATGCCGCTGAATGAACAAGCAAAGGCATTTCTGCAAGATTTGGCGGATCAAAATGCGCCACCTCTTGAAACTCTACCACCAAAGCAAGGTCGCCGACTCTTTGCAGCACTCAAGCGTTGGTTTGGTGAAAAGCCCGAAATCGATTCGGTACAACAGTACTCCTTTCCCACTGGTTTTGGTGGTCGTATCTATCGTTCACTAGGGATAGAAAGTGAGTCAGGTAAACCACAACCAGCCATCATTTATCTTCATGGTGGTGGATGGGTGCTGGGCGACCTTGAAACACACGACGCACTTTGTCGGCGGTTGGCTATCGAGTCAAGCTGCACAGTGATCGCGATCGACTATGCATTATCTCCTGAAGCCAGATATCCCGTAGCACTGGATCAGTGCTATGATGCGATAACTCATGTGGTCGATCACGCAATGGATTTCAATATCATGCCGAATCGCATTGCGGTCGCCGGAGATAGCGCCGGGGGGAATCTCGCAGCAGCAGTCGCCCTCCGGTCAAGGGATGCAGGAGGTCCAAACATAGACCTCCAGGTTCTCATCTATCCTGTCTTGCAGCATGATTTCAACCAACCATCCTATCTTGAGTACGCAGAGGGATTCGGGCTTTCTCGCGAACGAATGCAATGGTTTTGGAAACAGTATCTTGGATCGCAGCCATTGGATTGCTATGCCGCACCTGGTCAGGCAACGCACCTTCGTGCTCTACCGGAAACGCTATTGATCACCGCCGAATACGATGTTTTACGCAGTGAAGGAGAATCCTTCGCGAAAAAGCTTATAACCGCGGGAATTCCGGTGACTTGCAGAAGGTACGAGGGAAACCTGCACGGCTTCATGCATTTTTCAGGCATCTTCGATGACGGTAGAACCGGTGCAACTTATGTCGCTCAATTCTGTAAACAACGTTTACATCGGTGATTCAGTATCTTTGGGCACACCTCTTGAGCAAATCAATTAAAGGTTTTTGAGCAGATGAGAACCGTGAATGCCCCAAATGATCACAATGATCTAGCTAGTAAAGGCTAATGACAGATCCCTGATTCACTCCTGGAATATTTGAAAAGCAAGTAAGGAACAATGATCATGAAACCTCTGCACACACTTAAACGCCGCGATTTATTAGCGTACGCTGCGTTCAGCAGCTCTGCGGTTGCGTCCACCGTCGCCAATGCGGGCCCAATCGTCATGGAGGACCTACCTCAACGGCGTTATCAGATGAAGAAATCTATCAATCTCTGGGCATTCCCTTACCCAGAAAAAATGTCACTGCAACAATCCATGGAATTGGCAAAGAAAGCGGGCTTTGACGGTATCGAGCTCAACTACGATCTCGAAGGCGATCTTTCACCAGATGCTGGCACGAAAGATTTTGAAAATATTCGTCGCATGTCCGAACAGATTGGTATCGAGATAAGTGGAGTGTGTTCATTCCTATTCTGGCCCTACCCCCTCACCAGCAATGACCCTCAGGAGCGAAAACAAGGTCTGGAACTTGCTGGAAAAATGACTCAAGCCGCGCACGACCTCGGCACGGAAAATCTATTGGTGGTCCCCGGCGCAGTCCATATGCCGTGGAGAGACGATCATGACCCCACACCCAATGATATCTGCCTTGCTCGCGCCAAGGATTCTGTGAAACAGCTCCTACCACTCGCTGAAAATCTCGGCGTTCACCTCAATATGGAGAATATTTTTTTCAACGGGTTTCTGATGTCTCCCATGGAGATGGTGGACTTTGTTGACAGCTTCGACAGCCCTTATGTCAATGTCCACTTTGACACAGGCAATATCATGGAATATCAGTTTCCTGAACACTGGATTCCCATCCTTGGTGATCGGATCAAGAATGTACATCTGAAGGAGTACACCAAGAAAGGTTCAGATCATTCGCTGGAAACCTTTCGCCCTCTTTTAGATGGAACCACAAACTGGCCGGCAGTTTTGGAAGCTTTCGATCAGATCCAGTACGAAGGCTACCTTACATTTGAGTATTTCCATGCTTATCAACATTTTCCCGAAGCTTTGATCTACCAAACGGGAGATTCCTTGGACCGCATGCTGGGTTTTAAAGTTGGATAATTTCCTATTTGGTCATCGAAACAGTGCGAGTCATGCAAGACCAGAAAATCCTACGAGAAAGAGCACAAAGCATTCTGTTGGATCAATTTGGTCTGAAGAAATTTCGACGCGGACAAAAGTCCGTGATCTACAGGATTTTAGAAGGAAAGAATACGGCGGCCGTCTTTCCAACCGGGGGTGGCAAGAGTCTTTGCTACCAGCTACCGAGCTTGTTATTACCCGGAACAACCGTGGTGGTATCTCCTCTGATTGCATTAATGAAAGATCAATGTGATTCCTTAGCTAGAAAAGGAATTGCAGCTTCAAGATTAGATTCATCTCAAACTGCCGAAGAAATTCGATCGACATTCCGTAAACTGCTGGCGGGCGAAACGAAGCTTCTCTACCTGGCACCAGAAAAGTTTTTCAATGAAAGATTCCTAGCCTCCATTAAAAAAATCAACATCTCGCTTTTTGCGATCGACGAGGCACACTGCATCAGCCAATGGGGCCATCACTTCCGCCCTGATTACCTAAAACTAGCACAGCTGACAAAAGATCTTGAAGTGAAGCAGGTATTGGCACTCACCGCTACTGCGACACCGACCGTTCTGGACGATATTCGTAAGGCCTTCAAAATTCGAAAAGCTGACGCGATACGTACAACCTTCCATCGACCGAATCTGAGCTTGCGAGCTATCTCGATCAATAGAGAAGAGCAGTACACTCATCTTTTTCATCGCATCACCAATCAAGATCCAGGAGCCACACTTGTTTATGTCACGCTGCAGCGAACGGCTGAGGAAATTGCATCACAGTTGCAACATGATGGTATTGATGCTGTCGCCTATCACGCCGGCATGGACACCGAAGAACGGTCTAATATCCAAAGGGAATTCCTCTCATCATCCTCCAAAGTCGTAGTTGCAACCATCGCTTTTGGGATGGGTATCGACAAACCTGACATTCGCTACGTTTACCACTTCAATGCGCCGAAGTCCCTTGAGAGTTATGCTCAGGAGATCGGTCGAGCAGGGAGAGACGGTCAATCATCGACCTGTGAGATTTTCTTAGCTCCCGAGGACAAAACGGTACTCAATAATTTTAATTATGGTGACACGCCGACCAGGGAGAGTCTCGATCATCTCATTGAAGTCGTCCACGGACAAGCTAACTCATTTCATCTTTCACATCATCGATTGGCGACGGAGACCAATATTAGGCTTACGGTACTTCGTACGGTGATGACCTACTTGGAACTGGAAGGCTGGATACTGGCGACGTCCCCGAGATATGAGACTTACAAGCTGAAACCTCTAGTCAGCTCAACAGTAATACTCGCACACTTCAAAAATGAGAAAAAGCAACAGATTGCAGATCTCTTGAGTTGCTTAACAAAAGGACGCATCTGGTTTTCGCTGAATCTCACCATTGCGAGGCAGCGATTGAATATGTCAAGGGAGGAGATCGTAGAACTTCTCAATCAACTCAGTGAACATGACTGGGTGGAAACAAAAGTTGCTGATCTGACGTTTGGGTATCATTGGAAGAAACGATTTCGGAGTCTTCCCAAAATTGCGAATCAAATCTATCAGCAATTACTTGAACGAGAATCGATGGAAATTGAGCGAACGGAAAAAATATTCAAACTCTGTGAAACCTCCAAATGTTACGCGAGTCTGTTGTCTGAACACTTCGGTGAATCACTCAAAGAACCCTGTGGAAAATGCTCCACCTGCCTCGGCCAATTACCGATGGTGGCGATCAACCGCGAACCAAGACCGATTGGCGGTGCCGCGGAGAGACAATTAGAGGATGTGGTTGAAGAATATCCAAACGAAATGCGATTCCATCGAGATCGTGCAAAATTCCTATGCGGACTATCAAGTCCCCAGATGATACGAAAACGTCTGACACGGCACCCCGCCTTCGGGATCTGTAACGAAATAGCGTTTCCCGATGTTCTCCATCAGTTGGAGGAACGATCTATCGACTGAGCAATGAAAAATACCATTTTTCCTTCAGCGACCACGATCAGATCACCGATGGAACGGCTGTGGCTCTTGACGATGCGGAACGCTTGCTGATAGATTTCTAGGCCGAGTCGAGAGGGCTCACTTTCCAAAAGTTTACTTGGGGGGATTAGCTCAGTTGGGAGAGCGCTACAATGGCATTGTAGAGGTCATCGGTTCAAGTCCGTTATCCTCCACTCCAAATCATATTATCAAGACCACCAGTATCCCAACTGGTGGTTTTTTATTAAGCGGTCACTTGCTGCTCGATGGCGAGCTCTGCTTGACTGGATTGGCTTCGCTCGGCTCACACTCTATTTGTCATGATTTGGGGTCACCAAAAATGGTAGTGATCTAGATCAGGTTGCTCGATCCCTAAACTTGGATACATGAATACAACGGCGTTTCCTCTTAGAAAGTGAGCGAGGACGTGGATCAGCGGGAAGATCTGAATCCAGAAATCACGCTCGAGGGCTCTGAAGACCGTCGGCGGATCCAGCAATTGCATCTTGTGCTTGCTGCAGCCTCAATTGAGTCGAGCATTCGACGCGAAGAGGGTAGGTATTTGCTGGTTATCCCACCTCTATATTTTGAACAAGCCAGCTTAGAGATAAACGCATATCTCGAGGAGCAGGAGTCAGCTTTAAAAATCGTTGCAAAGACTCAGGTTACAACGAGCCACACAAAACTCGGTGTGCTCTTATATTTGATCATTCTGCTCTTGGTGATGTATCTTCAGCAAGCCACTCACCTCGGCGAATGGATACGCACTCAAGGTGAAATGCAAACCGCAGGTCTACTTGAGGGTCAATGGTGGCGGTCCATCACCGCTCTTACTTTACATCACGACTCGGCACATCTTGCTGGCAATCTAGTAATGGGTGCGGTGTACGGATGGATGGTGAGTCAACGTCTTGGCGTTGGCCTTGGATGGTTGAGCATCATTGCAGCAGGTAGTCTTGGGAACTGCGTGAGCGGGCTGCTTCATTCACCTGGACATACCTCTCTGGGCGCATCGACCGCCGTGTTTTCTGCCTTGGGAATTCTCGCGGCTGATGCGACGCTTCATCGCCTCACAAGCCATGAATCAATGTTTAGAAAGTGGCTTCCCATCATTTCGGCGTGTGTTTTACTTGCTTGGACCGGTACCGGCGGACCTAGGACCGATGTAATCGCACATCTCACCGGCTTTACCTCAGGTGTGTTGATTGGCGTCCTGATGTGTGCTGATTTTTATCTCTGGCCAAACTTCCTTCGACAAAGACAACTTTTGTGCGTGGCGATCACGCTCCTTTCCATCCTGATCGGTTGGGCTTTGGCTTTATTAAGCTCGCACTGATCTTTCCGTTGTGGAACCCAATTAGGCAATGATTTCGTGGATTGGCTCCACCTCCTCTACGCCGACCAATTTCTGGTCGAGTCCGCCAAAGAAATAAGACAGCTTATTTGGATCCATACCCAATTGATTGAGCACCGTCGCATGCAGATGCTTCACATGCAGTGGCTTTTCCACTGCCGTGGATCCTAGCTCATCCGTCGTGCCGTAGCTAATACCGCCCTTGATACCCCCACCAGCCATCCACATGGTAAAGCCATAAGAATTATGGTCACGCCCTGAGCCTTTCGCGTACTCAGCAGTTGGCTGCCGTCCAAATTCACCGCCCCAAACCACTAGAGTCTCATCCAGCATTCCGCGTTGCTTTAGGTCACTCAGAAGTGCTGCAATGGGTAAGTCAGTTCTTCCAGCATGCCGATTATGGTTGAGTTCAAGATCACCATGTGCATCCCAGTTGTCGTCATTATGGGCCCCACCGCTGTAGAGCTGAATGAAACGAACACCTCGCTGAACTAAGCGTCGTGCCATCAAGCATCGCGTCCCAAAGTCCTTTGTCTCTTCCCGATCAATACCATAAAGGCTTAGGGTTCGCTGATCCTCGGTTGACAAGTCCACGGCCTCGGGTGCCGTCGATTGCATTTTGTAAGCAAGCTCGTAGCTGGCAATTCTGGACGCGAGATCGTCATTGCCGATTCTTTGGTTCAGATGTGTCTCGTTCGCTTGCTGAATGGAGTCAAGAATCGTCCTCTGCATCTCCAAGCTAATTCCTTCAGGCGGAGCGAGATTCAGAATCGGAGCACCATTCGTTCGGAAAACGGTGCCCTGATACGTGGCAGGCATGTAACCACTACTCCAATTCTTTGCACCACTAATCGGTCCACCGGCTGGATCCAACATGACAACAAAGCCGGGTAGGTTTTCATTCTCGCTACCGAGTCCATAATTGACCCAAGAACCAAGTGCGGGACTTCCCGAAAGCACCTTTCCGCTATTCATCATGAGCATCGCGGATCCATGGATAGGTGAATCTGCAGTCATGGAGTTGAGGACTGCGATATCGTCCACATGTTTTGCAACGTTTGGAAACAGCGAACTTACCCACTTACCACACTCGCCGTACTGCTTGAACTTCCACCGAGGCTCAACAATACGCCCGCCTTTCCGGTGACCACCGCGCCCAAAAGTCTTCACATCTACCGTTTTCCCATCCATCCCTGTCATATTGGGTTTGTAATCGAACGTATCGATATGGCTGGGACCCCCATACATGAAAAGAAAAATCACAGACTTCGCTTTGGGTGCAAAGTGTGGTGGCTTGGGAGCTAGTGGGTTAACACTCAGAGCATCGGATGCGTTCGCACCGGAAAAAAAACCATCTTGGCCCAACATCGAGCTCAGTGCGGCCGCCCCGAATCCCCCACCGGTTTGCCAAATAAATTCTCGGCGTGTTCGCCCACAGAAATCAGATCGTTTTCGGTTCATCTTCATTTCTAACTGTTCTTTCTTCTACCGCGAAAAATCTATCAGCAATTTCAGGTGATCTCAGGTGACCGGCCTCTAACTCATCTCAAGCAAGCACCAAAATGATGCGCACCACTGACCTAGTTTAATCGAGGAACAGGACTTCGTTCCAATTCAGGACGGATAGGCAATACAGTTCAACAGCTCGATCTCGGTTAACGGAAAAATCGGACTGCAAACGTGCAATCAGAGCAGTACCGTTTTCTATTTCTTCATCTGAAGCGTTTCGAGATAAAACAGCTAGGATGGCCTTCCTGACGACTTCCTCATCTTCTATCGCTTGAGGCTCAATTGACTTTGCAAGCCGGGCAGACTGCCGGTGAACAAACTCACTGTTAAGGAGAGCCAAGGACTGAGCAGGCTGAAGCGTGATAAATCTATCTTCGCAAGTCAAATCGGGATCGGGAAAATCAAAAGCGGTTAGGAGCGGAGTAAGTAAAGATCTCTTCACATGGATATAAACGCTACGGCGATTCTGGTCGGCCTCGTTCGATTGCCCCCAACCACTACCAGGTCTCGACTGACCTGCCAGAACTTCTCGACTCAGTTGCGGGTAAAAGCTTGGCCCATAGGGGTTGCTGTTCAAAGAACCATTGGTCAAAAGAATGGAATCGCGAATTTCCTCTGCGCTCAGCCGGCGTGAGTCAAACTTCCAGAACAGATCGTTGTTAGGATCCACCGCTGCCGCAGCTTCTTGGATACTGGAAGACATCTGATAAGTGCGGCTTGACATGATGAAGCGGTGCATTTCTTTAAAAGACCAACCGGTCTCAATGAATCGCAACGCTAGCCAATCGAGTAATTCTGGGTGGGTAGGCGGTATACCGAGTTGTCCGAAGTTATTTGCACTTCGCACAATTCCGCGACCGAAGTGAAATTGCCAGATTCGGTTAACTGCCACTCGGGCTGCGAGCAGGTTGTTCTTACTGGTTATCCACTCAGCGAGTGCCCGTCTTCGGCCTGATGATTTTTCACTTGGCTTCAGCGAGGTGAGTTCGAGACTTTCTGACTTAAAAATTTCGGGAAAATCTGGGTCGACGGGTTCACCGGGAACGTGCGGGCTACCACGTTCCAAAATAAACATTTGCTTGGGTTCTTGGGTTCGAGCAAGACCCATTACCATTTCCCGAGGAGGAAGGGACCTAGCCTCTTGCTCGATCCTCTTTTGCTCTGACTTCAGGCCTTGGTATGCAGTCCATTGATCTTCCGAAAGATGATTCTTGAGCTTTGCCTTTAAGACATCTTCACGTTGCTTACGCGGGCCTTCCGTTGCTCTCTGATCTGGTGCGGACATCGTCGCAATTCCAGCTTGCTCCATTTTACGAATCTCAGAATCGATCTTTCGTTTTGCTTCATCATTTGAACGATAGCTTTCGTTGAGTTCATCCGAAGAAACATCAATCTGATTGTTGCTGCGTTGGTCGCCGCGACTACCCCAGCTCGTCACGTCCGCGAACATACTTAAAAGACTGTAATAATCCTTCTGAGGGATAGGGTCAATCTTGTGGTCATGACAACGGGCACAATTGATCGTGAGTCCCAGCATGACCTGACTGGTTGTCGTCAGGATGTCATCGAGTTCGTCGTAAATCGCTAATTTGGGATCTGCGGGCTCATCGTCCCATATCCCAAGTCGATAGTATCCTGTAGCAGTGAGGGTCTCTTTCGTGACTTGATCCAATTCATCCCCTGCAAGCTGCTCCGCAACGAAGCGGTCATACGGTTTGTCTTCATTGAAAGAACGAATCACATAATCCCTATACTTCCACGCGTTTGGCTTCGCTCCATCACGTTCATAGGAATTTGTCTCCGCGTAACGAACCAAATCTAACCAGTGACGTCCCCAACGCTCTCCGTAGTGTGGCGAAGCCAGCAGATCTTCCACATGTTTTGCAAAGGTCTCTGGGGATGGGTCCTCTGCAAAATCTTTAATCAGCTGAGCACTTGGAGGGAGCCCAGTTAGATCGTAAAAAGCGCGACGCAGAAGATCTTGACGCTTGGCTGGTGGATTGGGTCGAAGGCCAGCCGAATCTAAAGATGAGTAAATGAATGCATCGATGGGATGCTTGGCCCATTCTTGGTCATCGACTTCGGGTACCGGGATCACTTGCATCGGCTTGAATGCCCAATGCTCATCCCAAGTCGCTCCTTGTTGGATCCATTGCCTTAGAATTTCAACTTGCGATGGAGTGAGTCGTTCTCCTTCGGGAGGCATCTGATCAAACTCATCATTTGAGGTGACCCGAACCAAGATTTCACTCGCTGCGGGATCACTGGGGACAATCGCGTGGGAGCCAGAATCGGTCTCAGCAAACGCCGAGCTCTTTGTTGATAGATTCAGTCCGGCCTCTGACTCATCGGGCCCGTGACAGGCATAGCAATGTTTTGCAAGAATAGGTTTCACATCTTGCACAAAATCAACAACCTCGTT
>JAYYHM010000379.1:0-3210 GCA_036148415.1 Planctomycetota bacterium | reverse complement strand
TGCAGATGGTATCTCCCCGTTCCCTGCCCCGCCTGCTCATAGGTTCCCACTCCAATAACTTCTCTTTGATTGGTCCATACGGTCTCTCGAACTTTGCAGTGGAAAGCCGGGCCATGCACTAGCTGTTGGAGAACCCTCTTGAGGAGTGTCTCGGCTCGAGGATTATTTTTTGCCGGGGGGGATTCATCTGTTTCTCTCCTCACAGATTCAGAATCGTTGCTCGGTTGGGTTTCGGGAGAATCCGATGGCAGAGGTGGGAGTTGGTCAACCGCCAAGGAGGATCGCTCCCCCACCCCTTCAGTTACCCGTTGAGGAAGGTTTCCTGTTGAATTCGTTTCCTCTCCATGGACAGAAACTTTGCTAGCTAAAAACAGAAGGTAAAGAAATAAACTGGTTAGGAAAAAGGAGTCAGAAAAAACTCTCTGACGGCCAGCGATTGGCCCCAGCCGAGGAATGGGGCGGAAAGCAGTGATTTCCAGTGTTTTTGCCCGCAAACCTGCCAAAAGCGTACGGGCACAGACGATTGATTTTGTGTTACGACGCTTGTGAGGGTGAATCTTCATGGTCGGGTTATGCTGATTTTCTCAAAGATTCCGTATTCAACTTGCCGATGACCACATACGACATCGTTCTGTAAGCCCTATTTCATTTGCTCGATGCAAAGGGAGAGGGGAAAAGAGTAATGTCCAGCGGACTGCAGGCTTCGAGATCGTAGTTTGAGAAGCCAGTCGAAGTCCACATGAATCTAGCAATCACACGAACAAAGCCAACGTTGGATTTTTACTCCAATGAGTATGCAAACCCAAGGAACGGGGGAAACGATGAAACGAATCGTCACTCATTTGTCGCTATTTGCGACCTCGGCGATCCTCGCCACCGGGTGTGTGCCGGTTCGCCATAACCTGCCACCCCAGCAACAGATGATGGAAGTAGGACCAGGAGTGGGGGGCCCCGGACCGGGAGTCCTCGGCAACTATGGTGCCGCACCTCAAGATGCTAAGAATTCAGTTGCTGCAATGGAGGCGTTGCCTGTCGCAGGGAGTGATACTCCCCAAGGGACGGTCAGTGATGGCGAAATTAATTTGGTCAACTACATGCACCAAGAGGGTGCTGCTTCTGACCACGCAGTTGCTACTCCTCCGCCGACCATGCAAGTCACCTTCGGAAACCCTGGGGGCATGCAAGTTCGATACGATGCAACCGGCAATGGCGGATTCGATAGTGAGCCTTTAGTGACTCCAGCTCGACAAAACTTCCCTCAGGGTGGCCTGTATCGTGTGAAGCTCACTAACATTGTCAACCGTGAAGGCGTTGAGCTCTATCCAACTATTGAACTTGCCTATGCAAATCCTCGAACGGGTGCCTACTTGGCACACAATTCAGTACCGATTCAATTCACAGAAGAGGATTTTGATCAGGTTCTGACCGGTAACTTTGTCACGAAAGTAATTTACCTTCCAGATCCCGAGTTCCAAGGTCCAGCTCTCGCCGGCATCGACACCTTGGTAAGCACAAGATTGGATCCAGGTGTCGACCCCATCGTTGAGGCAGACCGGCGTGGCTCGATCCTTGCAATCATTCGACTCGGTGACAAAGACGTTGAAATGTCAGGAACCGGTAACGAAGCGATGCTAAGTGCAATGCCAACGGTTGCGGGTCTTCCTGCTCCCTATGCACCGGCGATGACTGACGGAACCCATCCACATACGGCCGCTCCGACCGCTGCCCCCATGAATGGCATGGCTATGCCACAGTACGGTATGACCACGTCAGCCACACCTATCGGGCTCCCCGGACCTCCGCACCTTCCTTACGGTCATCCTGCAGGGTTGAAGAAGCATGTTATGCGGAATCACACCGCAGTGAGAATTCCCCGACCGACTGAAAAAGTGCGAGTCGATGTTCGAAATCAGCCTGGCTACAGCTACCCAGCACCTGCTGATCGTGTTCGCATTACCAGTCAGCAGATCGGTCACTAGGTCTACCACTTGACTTGGTGATCTTCCTAGTCTGGGAAGCTCGCGATCTGCGAGAGAATTAGAATTCAGTGACGCGGTGTGGAGTTTATGGCCTCACCGCGTCTTGCCACATCGGTTCGAAACTTTGATTGGACACCTCCGCATTTCCCACTTGTGCTTGGTTCTTTCAAAATGTCAAAAGACATGACTCCTCCCGTAACACTTTTGTCGCTCCTTTTGGCTCTGGCTACCTTTTCCGCCGGGCCTTTGTGCGGCGGTGACCCGAGTGACTTTCTACCTCGCGGTTCCTTCAATCCGCTGTTACGTGCTAGCGATTCTCCCGGCGTAGTGGGCCAAGCACGCCTCATGGGTAGAGGTCCCGTCGTTGGATACTTTCAGCCTGTCGCGATTTCAGGTCCTGCTGGAGTTCATTTCTCGCTTCCGAGTAACCCCGGTATGACAACTCCTGTCGAGAGACTTGAGGCGGGGTATTTGATTGGTTCCGTTTATCGGTTTCAAGTGACCCGAATTCCCGGTGCCTTGGGCGCAGAGCTATTTCCGACGGTAGAGGTGATTGACCGAACCTATCCACCACAGCATCTTGCAACACGTTATCCCATCGAAATCCAGCTGGATGCCGAGGATTTTAAAACGGCTCTGAATGGGCAGATGGTCACCCGGGTCATTTATTTGGAAGACCCACAAACAGCCGTAGCCGCTCTGCAAACACGTGATACCAATGTGCCGTTTGAAGTCTCTGAATTCCAAGATCCTTTGGCTGTGGCCGATGAGTATGGCCGGCCGGTCGCGATCGTCCGTATCGGTTCGCTAACACCTCCTTCGCAAGAGTCGCTGTTACCTGAGTTCTTTTTTGGATATCCCAAGTGGGCGCCCTTCCCTAGTGCGACCAGGCCAGGGGTTACACCTGAACCCGATAACGTCCCCAGTGAGCTTTAATATCTAACCATGAGAACGTCGTCGATTTATCGGGTCATTTCCATTGCAGCAGCTATGCTGCTCTCAGTAGGTTGTGCTTCAAGCCCATTTGCTCGGGCGAAACAAGAAAAGATGCTTGGGCAAGCTTCGAGTCATACCAATCCATCTCAGCAGATCCCTGCCATGACAGGAACACCTGCTGCGTACCGTGCTGCAACCCCCGCCAGCACCCCACTGACCGAATCCAATACGGCTCCCCTCTATGACTCTCAGGAGTTTCTGCGGGATGGCGGAGATGCAGAACCGGTAGTTCGTA
>JAYYHM010000378.1:0-3461 GCA_036148415.1 Planctomycetota bacterium | reverse complement strand
TACTCACCGTGAAGCCAGTTTCAGTGAGACAGGGGTTAGAGTGGACCTAGGTAAATAGGATTTGAACATCAAGCACCGGCCCCGAACGCTCTCTTAAAAGGTTGCGGGTTTCATGCCTCTCAGGATCCGAGAACTACCGTGACGGGGGAAAACTGACTTTAATTTAATAATAACCTGTAATTTTGACGATTCACTGGCCCTCAGAGTCCAAACTGATCTTGGATGAGAAGCGGGATTTAGGAACGATAGGAACCTCATCAGTTTAATCCCATCTGTGGAGAGCTTTTGTCATGACGACGAAGAACATATTGTGCATCAAATGGGGCTCGAAGTATGGCGGAGCCTATGTGAATCGTCTGTATGAAGGTGTTCGCGAGCACCTCTCAGGTCCAATTCGTTTCATCTGTCTGACGGATGATGTGTCGGGACTCTCCACCGAGGTGGAAGCTTTGCCACTTCCTGTTACACCTTTTGATGAGGCAGAATTCGATCGACGTCCGGGTGGCGCGACCTGGCGCAAAGTCGGTTTATTTCAGCAGGGCTTGGCTGATCTGACTGGCGATACACTTTTTCTAGACCTCGACATCGTCATCACAGGATCGATGGATGATTTCTTTACTTTCGCTCCAGGTAAATTCTGTGTGATTCAAGATTGGTTGGAGAAACGAAGGGCTAAGTATTTGCCAGGTCGAGACGGGAGAGTGGGTAACACTTCTATCTTCCGTTTTAACCCTGAGAGACATCATTATGTGTATTCACATTTTGCCCAGAACGAGACTTGGGCAATCGATAACTTTCGTATCGAACAGCAATATGTGAGTCATACATTGAAGCAAGATCTAGAATTCTGGCCCGAGAAATGGGTACGTAGTTTTAAGCGTAGTTGCCGACCCGTATTTCCCTTCAATCTGATTCGCGTACCTCAGGAGCCTGTGGATATGCGTATTCTCGTTTTCCACGGATACCCTCTGCCAAATCAAGCCATCAACGGTTATCGAGGTAGTTTACTGAAATCCACTCTACCGGCACCTTGGATCGCCAATTATTGGCGGCCTATCGAAGAGGCAGCTTAATTGAGCTGCGCGATCTTAATTAGCAAATCCATTCACAACAAATACCGATGGCGCTTGCTTCATGACTGATCAAGAAACACCAGCAGCCGCTGGCTGCATCGCGATCGCGATCATGTTACTTTTTGGTCGACTGTTCCCGCTATGTTTCATTTTATCTGGAGGATTCGTTGTCTGGAGCGGTATTGAGGACTACCAACACGGCCAAGCAAGCCACACTTGGCCTTCAGTAGAGGGTTGGGTACAGGAATCCGAAATTCGATCCGTGAGATCTCGTAATTCTGACGGTCCGACCCGAACCCATTACGCTGTGCAGGTTGTCTACAAATACGAAATCGAGGGCAATGAATACTACGGCTCAGTGATTCGTTTTGGAGCCATGACACACAATAAGAGAAATGAAGCGGTTGCCGAACAAAAAAAATACTTAGCCAATCGGCCTGTCACTGTTTTCTATAACCCTGATGACCGCAACGATGCTGTATTGGTGCCAGGTTTTGGAGGTGGTGTCTGGATATCTCTAGTGATTGGCGGTGTCTTTGTGCTTGTTGGTTCAATTACCGCGTTTCTCCTGCCGAATACATTGAGAATTTTGGGTCGCAAACTAATGGAATTACCCGATGCGGACTGATTTTGGCTCCACATGGGGTTGTCATTCTTTCCAGGCATCCAAAATCATAGATTGAGAGAAGAAAGCGGGATGCATTTTCAATGTAGTTGCCTCTTATTCTTTAACTGTCGATGGTGATCGATTCCTTGAGTGGGGTGCTTGGCGTCGATCCTTCTCAATTACAGACCGATCATAGAACTGGCCTATTCTTGCCGGTTCATGTGCGGCTGCTGCCAGGGCAATCAATTGACTCACTGTACCAGCATGCTGATCAGCCACGTTCGATGTTTCTTCCATATCCGTTGACTCACGCGTATCAAAGATCACAGCATCGGCCGCTCCGATCGCCTGCTAGAATCTCTCATTCCGGCCTCGGGTCAACCCGCCAACCCTCAGTGGTTACCTTGCCGTAGTAAGGGTAGTAATCCCACAGGATATCCCCGCCAACCACACGAGGATCATCAGTGCTTTTCAGATACTCAAAAAGTTGTCGTCGAAGCGCGTATTGAACTTCTTTCACATGTATCCGACCCGCAAGATTGTTCATTTGATCTGGATCGGATCTGATGTCGTAAAGTTCTTCTGCTGGACGCATTCCAAATGCTAGCTCAGCAAGTTTTGCGTTACCGTGCTCATTTCGGTGGCTCATCATGAAGGTTTTTGTCGGTGATGAGTCAATTTCTCCGAACGGAATCGCTCGCGCGCATACCGTTGGATCCGGGGAACCGGACGGCCATCGTGATGGCTCGAAGTTATGTATGTAGAGATAGTCTTTGGTTCGAATAGCTCGACACGGATAACCCTTTCCACCTTGCCGGCAACCATCATGTCGTTCCATGGCAATAAAGGCTGCATCACGATGACGAGCACTAGGATCATTAAAAAGATGAATGATACTTTGCGCTGTCATGGATGGAGGCTTATCCAGATGGGCAGCCTCTAAGAAGGTTGGTGCTAAATCGCTTAAGTTCACAAACGAGTTAATGACCCTTCCCGGTTTTTCTATTCCGTTTGGCCAGCGAATCGCAAGAGGAACCCGAGATCCCGCGTCATAGAGACTCGCCTTCGCACGCGGGAATGGCATTCCATGATCACTGGTGATGACAATAATCGTGTTGTCCAGCTCACCCTGTGCGTCGATGGCATCGATGGCCTGCGCAACAACGGAGTCAAAGTGTTCCACCTCGACGAGATAGTCCAATAGATCATTGCGGACGACAGAGTGATCGGGAAAGATGGCGGGGACGTTCACTGCATCTGGATTTTTTCCAGTCAGTTTTCCAATGCCTGGTTGGAACGCACGGTGTGATTCATAAGTTCCCAACCAGAAACAGAACGGTTGATCGTCTTGAAGCTCGGCAAGAAAGTCTTCGAAGTTTCCAGCGTAGTCGGCATGGCTCATCGCTTTGAATGGCGGCTTCTTGTATCGGGCGTTGAAAATCTTTCCAGCGGGATTCCGTGTTCGGCCCCCAGGTTCTAATCGCCCGGGGCTCCAACCCTTACCGGTGTATCCGACTAAGTATCCAGCGCTTTCTAATCGATTGGTGTAGGTCGCAAATTTCTCGGGGAGTGTGCTGTGGATATTCCCAGCTTCCTCGAGACGCCAAATAGGCTGACCAGTAAGAATGGCTGATCTGGATGGACCACATGTAGGTGCATCACAAAAAGCATGTGTGAATCGTAATCCTTCTCGTGCAACGCGATCAAAAGCCGGAGTCTGGACAACCGGATCACCGTTCGCCGCCGTGTGTATATAGGATTGATCATCTGAAATGCAGAAC
>JAYYHM010000377.1:0-2911 GCA_036148415.1 Planctomycetota bacterium | reverse complement strand
GGAATCAAGGGTGCTCAATTTCCACCCTTTGATGAATTAGATCATCGAAAGCTAAACACCTGGGTGCGTAACCATCGGAGTGTATTGAAGACAAATCTAGGAGTTGAGGGCCTAGCTGAACTAAAAGAAAGTATTGATCAGCTGATCTGGCATCATCTAGCTTGGAAAAACTCGGAGGTTGCGATCTTTCGAAAGCCTTGGAAGTTTCTTAACAGCAAGTTTTATGGGAACTGTGCCGCGGAACGCCTAAGGCGCTGGCAGCAAGAACGCACATTAGATCAGGTGACTCTTGCTAGTGGGCATCGACTACTCATCGTCCTCATTTGGTTTTGCAAGTTATTCCCCGGGAAATTATTTAGTTTTGCAGCTCGCTATCTGGGCGATCAAAATCATCGACGTCGAATGCGTGATTTTTTGCTGATACCAAAGATGCGCCGGAGAGTACTGCGAATCTCACTTCATCGACATTGGGCTTCGCTGGTTAGAACCGAACGTGTGCCGACCGGAGCGTCGCCATCATGGAAAAAGTACACACTCCATCGGATGCTACGAAGAGTAACACCTATTTCGTTGCATCGTTTCCTGAGTGACCCAAACCGTCGTAAACTACTGATACGACGTGTATTGCGACTCACGCACGATCGGTCGTTCCAAAATCGCTACGGTAAACACCTCATTCGGAGAAGGGTCGATCGCTGGACGCTAGCCGGAAGAATAGATGGTGTAGAGACAGATCGGCTTAGACACGAACTGTCAAATCCCCAGATTCGTGATTGCCTGAGAGGTTTCGGCTTTCACGTGGGTCTAAAATTATTGTCCCCAGTGTTTACCCCGCTGAAGATGATCGGGCTAGTTGGTTTCTATGAGACAAAGAATCTGCTGCTCCTAATGCCTTTCCTCGTCCCACCAATACTCAGATTGAGTCTAACCTTCATCAATCAACGAATGTCTGATGAACCAATGAGGAATCATCGTGTGGCACTTCTATTAAGCTGGTTACCGGTACTTGGAACGCTAGCCTATCCAGCACAGTTGTATTCTTCGAATCTACGACTTTCACGTTTTCTTATTCGCGATTTCGCTTCCAATCTGGGGCGGAAATTCCCAATCTACGGCGGTGAGAATACACGATTAGAGATCGGGCTGATTGAATTCACAGATTGGTTTTTCTCTGTGATGACATTCATCGCTCCTGATACCCATGGCCACAGCAAGTCAATCGCTCTGTCTTTTTCGTCAGAAAACATGGAGACGAAATTAAATATTCAAAACTGCATGAATCAGAGTCATCATCAACCTAGCGTAGAACGTAACGGCCAAAACGAAGAAGCCTTCTCTGCAATCGGCGACGATTCAAAAAGAGTTGCTTAGATTTGCATGGCCTCTTGGATGGCAAGAATTGGCATTTTGCACAGATTGCCTGATAAAATTCGCAAACAGACACACGGTAACCTAACGGAGATTCGACCAGAGCTATATACTGCCGAAGATAATAAAAGCTTCAAGTTTAGCTGGAAAAATAAGAAAATTATGAGCACCTTGAACAAGTCGATCCAACAGGTCGTTGCGGATCGCGAAGTGAATCAACTTCTTTCCCTTATCAAAGATAACGAATTCATCTTGATCAGTAATTCGGAAGAGGATGAGGGACAGGATTTTGGTGCATTCGTTGCCGAAATCGAAGACATGGAAGCCTTGCTTGTTTTTTCCAGCAACGAACTGGCCAAGTCATTTGTCGATGATGCAGACACGATGATCGCGGCTGATGAAGAAATTGATGGCATCATCATTGAAGGTGAAGCACTGTTGCAATATCTGCCAGAAGACTACGGGATCCTTCTTGATGCCGAGTCAGATGATGCTCTGATTATCGAACCCGAATTGATAAAAGCGGTAACGAATCTGGTTGATAACGCCACATCCGAAACATAGCGGATGAGCTTGAATCTAAGTTTTCGTGATCTAACATTCTTGTTACGGAAAATATTGAAGAAGCTGCGACTAATGGTCCAACCTCTAAACTTTCAATTCCCCAGATTTAATCAGCTGTGCCCTGCTCAAAATTTGATCTAACTCAACTGGATCCTTTCGATCTAGATTTTTGTACTGCATCACCATTCTATGGTTGGTTTTAAAACGATCTCGGTGTCGGGCCAAAAAATCCCAGTAAAGAGTGGTAATTGGGCATGCATCCTCACCGACCGCTTTCTTGGGCGAGTAGACACAACCCTTACAAAAATTACCCATGCGATCGATATAGGAACCGCTGGCACAGTAAGGCTTGGTTGCCATAATTCCATCGTCAGCATGCTGACTCATCCCCAAGGTATTAGGAAGCGACACCCAATCAATCGCGTCAGCATACATGGCAAGGTGCCAGTCATTGAAGTGCTGTGGATGGACTCCCAAGAGCTGCGCGTAGAGACCAAGCACCATCAATCGTTGGATATGATGGGCGTAGGCAGTATCTATCAATAACCTCATTGCGTCTGCTACACATGCCATGTTTGTTTCACCGTCCCAGAAGAAAGACGGTACATTCTGCTTCGAATCACATCCGAGAGCGTTGAGCTCGGCGTACTCTGGCATCTGCGTCCAATAAATCCCTCGAACATATTCTCGCCACCCAAGGATCTGCCGAACAAATCCTTCCACAGAATTAATTGGAGCTTGGCTTGTTTCAAGACGCTCAACCGCAGCTTCCACCACCTCGCGAGGTGAAAGCAATTTTAGATTCATGGCATGAGACAATCGAGAGTGATAAAGAAATTGTTGATCTGACCACATGGCGTCCTGATAGGTACCAAATAAGGGCAAGCGATGAACAACGAAATCTTCCAGTAATTCCAATGCCTGAGTGCGCGTCACTGGCAGATCAAAGTCTGTCATCTTGCCTGGGTGATCGTTGAAT
>JAYYHM010000376.1:0-4389 GCA_036148415.1 Planctomycetota bacterium | reverse complement strand
GCAGGGACTCGAACAAGGTAGGCTCGTTTAAGATCCTGTTCCTGTGACCACGATTGGGTGACGTGGTATTGACCTGAATTTAGTGGAGTCGACTGTGCTTTCTGTTGAGCGATCGCAAGATCGCAAACGATCACGCTTATGAAAAAAGCAAAAAGGTAGATTGGATTCATGCGTCTGCGGTATTTGATTAGATGTGATGATGAAAGCACGTCGGGTACGAGATGGTTAACGGCGTTACCTTCCGTCCCGTCATTGCATTCTGTCTTGTAAAGGATTGCTACCTGAATCTTCTACCGTTTCGCGATTCCTCCATATACTCAATCGGTTGGGAACCCAGTTCTCTGCGTAGAAGACCGATGGAGCCGATGTGCACATGTTCGTGATAGGTGAGCCATTCCAGGGCTCCTCCCACATCCTCAAAAATGGGATGGTGATCAAATTCACCATCTTCTGGGAATTGACATAACTCGGTAAAAGATTCCGCTGAGCGTTCTTTGGTTTCCATCAAGACTTGGGTGTGGACGGCTGCCAACACATCAAGAATTTCTTGCGGTCGAGGATTGGTGGATGGGTCAGTGGTTGCCACTGATCCATAACCGTAGAGTTCGACGTAGTTTTCCGGTATCAAGCTCTGGTCCTGCTCTTGCGGACCCCGCGTAAAGAACAATCCCAAGAAGTATTCTGCGACAGCAAGATGCCCGACGTTCCAAGCTACGTGTGTGATACCCGTTGGCATCTCAAACCATTGGTCTTGGGGGACTCGGTCGATCATTTGTAGGCTTAATTTCCGAGTTCGCTCTAGTTGGTAAATAATGCGTTCTTTGTCATACATGGTAAAGCTCCCGATTTGATTTAATGTTGTAGGAAGTAGTCGTGCGGTTTAAAGGCTCGAGAGTAAAGAGGGGAGAAACGGCCTCAGGAGTTTCCGCGATGCTCTATAACCATAGCAGATCACCTAGCGAGATTCAGATTTCTTTTGGTCCTCATTGGTTCGCTTCCATTGAACTCTTGGAGAGGCACCTCTGGAGCCAGTCAGCAAACCCCTCTCTAATTTGAAGTGCGTTCGCAAGCCAATATCATTCCAGCTCGAATAGCAGACCACCCTGCCTGCTTCTGAGATCGCATAAACACCGATAGAGCGTTTTCCATTGAAGTCGCTGCTAAAGGTGCCCTCGACACCATTGAGATTGAACTCCAGCATGGAATCATTCTTATCGACGGTACGCCATTGGCCTTTCAGTTCACCGGGGTGTCGCTCGTTGAACTTCCAGTTCGTCTCGTCGTTAAAACGTTCTAGATATTTTTGCAGTTCTTCCCGTGGATACAAACTCTCAGTTAAGAGGGATGCGGTGTTTTGTCCATTTTCTTGTAATGCATCCCTCATCGGTTTGATCGCGTTGTCCGTCTCTGGCTTCGAGCTCAATCTAGGAGCTGTATTCTTCTGCGTTTGCGAACCTTCATGCATCGGGCCGCATCCGTAGAGACAAACGTAAAGGCAGTAGATGAAGATAGTCGGAGGGAATTTCATAAGGAGCCTGAATAAAAGTTGAGAAACTCAATCCCGGCGGAACAAGCGTTTCGAGTGATCACAAGGGCTAAATCAAACTGAGAAATTGTCTGGCTTCAAGGATCTCTATCACGGTTCATCACTGATGGGGGTAAGGGTCAACGAACGGAAATCCATCAGCCACTGTCGGATTGTTGCTGAAGCGCCGAGCTTGACGGTGCTTTCACCCTTTGGGATGGAAAGTCTCCCCAATGTCATGGTTCGGTAGGTATCCCAGCTCCCTGTACCTTTGACTTCTTTGCTGAGGGTTTGCGTGCCTACGCTTACTTGACAGCGATTTCCTTCTGACTCCGCGGGAACTGCATATTCAATGGTGATTTCAAAACGCTTCGGCATCGTGACTGCGACGTTCCATGAAATGAATTCTGTTGCATCACTCCAGAACCCAATGTTCCCGTACCGCTTTTCGAAACGCATGTTTGTGCCATGCATTTGACAATCCGCTGCGGTAAGCAGTGTCGTTCCCTCTGCATCAACGTTTATGGTCTGCGAGGACGGCTTTGCCTGAGAGTTCATTGCTGTGTCATGAATGGATCCCAATTTCGAAATAAACTCGATTAGATCACACATGTCGCTTGGTGAGATGGATTTTTCCAAGCCTTGCGGCATCAGTGAAAGTCCACTGTTTTGCATGGTTTCAATCTCGCTTCGAAGAATCGATTTCTTTTTTCCGTCAGCGAGCAACAGTTCAACCGTGGTGCTTGTCTCGCCTTCAATGATTCCCGTGTGAATGGCTCCGTCAATCGTGAGAAGGTTGTAGCTTAAATATTTGTCTTCAACAGCGGCTTCGGGTACGAGAATAGCAGTGAGCATCACCTCTCTGGATCGATTTTTAATTGCGGATAGATTCGGTCCGACTTCATTGCCCATGCCCATGACGCGGTGACACGAGGAGCAATGGTTTTTAAATACTTTTTTTCCTGCTTCAAAGTTGCCGGGTTCCTTCATCCTTGATTGATAATGATTAATCAGCTGGGTTCGAGGGACAGAATTTTCCAGTGAGTCAAATAAGGAAGCGGCTTGCTTGGCGACCTCTTGGTCCGCATGTCGAATGAGTCGCTGTTGGTGCACCAAACTAATCAGATTTGTCGGTGTTTCTCCCTGTTTAAGAGATTCAATCAAATGCAGGCTTGTTGATCGGTTTGACAAGAGTGCCTCCATGGCGGCAACTCGAGTATTGGGGCTAAAGGATTCGATTTGGTCTAGGATTACCTCAGGGCTAAACTCAGCGAGCGCCTCTGCAGATGCAATTTGTACGTCGATAGGATGCCTGGCGTTTAGTAATTCTTCGATGTGTTGGCGATGCTTCTGGGAACGTGAGCAAAGGCCAATGGCTGCAACCCGTCGTTCGGTATCCATGGTTTCATCTTTGCCGATGTCGACTGCCTTTTGCATGCATACTTCTAGTCGGTCTAAGGTGGAATCGGGTAGGCCATCTAGATTATGTTGAATGGTTCCAAGTATCTGGTTCAAGGAATTGAGTCCTTCCGCCGTGAATACACTCTCCTCCGCGTCCTCTAGGAAATGCTTCAGCACCACTGCGATAAAGTCCGCTCGATTCATGCGAGATGCCATTTGTAAAATGATAGGTTGATAGAGCTTTGACAGTTGTGTCTTCTCTGTGATCCCTGTATGAAAAGCGATAAGATTCTCTTCATTCAAAGAACTCGTTATGGATGCTCGGAGGTAAGGGGAATCAACACTGTGCTGAGCGAGCGAAACGAGGATACTCGCGGCGTTTTCTCCCTCCGCCTCGCCAAGCGTGTAGGCGAGTTGCATCCTCACCATTGGATCCGGATCGGAGACGAGTCCGCTAAGCGTTTTCAAGCATTGATCCAGATTCGGATCGGAGGAGGCCAGTAGCGGTTCACACAATCGAATTGCGTGTCGTCTAACCGTTGGGGAGGGGTCTTGCAACGCGGTTTGGAGTGTAGCGAAACGGATTTTCCCCATTCCGTTCAGTGTGCACATCGCGTGAAGGCGACCCATCTCGGTAGAAGATTGGGTGACCATTTGATCCAGTAGGTTTCCAATATTCGGATCCGCCCGATAGATCAATTCTTGCTGTGCAAGGTCTCGCGTTCGCCCATTGGAGGACGCCAGAAGACTGGTGAGTTCTGAGGAGGAAAGTGAAGTGAGATTAATAGTCTGCGGTGGCGAGTGATCGACGGGTAGCACACGGTAGATTCTGCCTTGATCGCAACCCGCACGAAGAAAAAGTTCCTTCTCTCGCTGGTCATCGATCCACTCTGGATGCTCAATCACCAACCGATACATGTCAACGACCCATAATGCACCTTCGGGCCCCGTGGTCACAGTTGCTGGTCGAAACCAGCTATCGGTGGATGCGAGGAACTCTTGATTAGCAAGCTCTTTCGGACGAATGCTCTGAAAGGATTCTCCGTCTGGGATCAGCTTTCGGCGATGAACCAAGTTATGAACAGGGGCACAGGTGAACGTATCGCCATTGAAATCTTCGCCAAATAGATCGTCGCGGTAGATGCTTGTGCTGCAAGCGGATGTGAATTTATGTCCAGCTCCTGATTCCGGAGGACGGTACCCGGACCAATGACTGAGAACACGGGAGATTGGGAATAGCTGGGTATTATCCACTCGTGCGATATCTAGACGCGGAGTGGGAAAAGTAAGGAAGGGATTACGTCGTGTGTACTGATCTGCCAGAACAAAATGCCTCACTGGCAGCGGGTTACTGCAGCCGAACCAATTGCCGTGGTCATCACGATGTCTCCCAAACTGCGTCCGTCCTGTTTGCAGTTCCATGATGCCACGTTCTGGAAGGATTCTGAGATCCTGACCTCCGA
>JAYYHM010000375.1:0-4551 GCA_036148415.1 Planctomycetota bacterium | reverse complement strand
CAATGCGCTCCCATTCCATCGCGCTCTGAAAGCTGTAGAACATTTGGATGCCGAGGGTGTACAGGTGAAGCCCGATAAACCCAATGCCATAAAATTTGAGCGTTTCATTTTCGACCTCTTGCCAAGAGCCAAAAATGCCCTAGTAGTTGAGGCTAAACCAGAACTCGCGTTCGCCCCAGTGAAAAACGCCACCGGATCGGACGTCGATACGCCTGAACTGGCAAAACAGGCGATCTGTAATTTGCATCGTCAGTGGCTAAGAGAGGCGGGCGTGGAGGTCGCTGAAACCGCGAAAATTGAGATAAATCCCCGTTATGCAATGGATCCGAGTGAAGTCGCTCCAAAGATTCATGGGCTGATACACGTTGCGGAGGATCGTTATTTTGATTGTCAATCACCTGAGAAACCCTCAAATATTGACTGAATCGATCAACTGGGTATTTCTGTGACGACATCAAACTCCTGGAGTGCGGAACTTTTCTGACCGCAGAGAGTTTTACTTACTAGAATCTGGCACTTGGTTTTGCCAACGTTTCACCCTTTAGATGCTGGAATTAGATGAATTGTAATAATCTTCGACCATCCAGGGATGGTCTGACTCGGCAGGGTGCTGCCGGTATCGTGGTTCTAATTTGTTTGGTTCTGGTAGGTGCATCGATCTTCGCAGGATATAGAACCCTCTACTCTGGCTCGGGTAGCGTGGATACCACTAAACTAATCCGCAGCACCGCGACAGTCGGCCCGTTCGACCACATCGTGCTTGAGCAAGGAGAGATCGAAAGCAGCAGCAATCAGGTTGTGACTTCGGAGGTCAAATCGAGGGGCGGCAGCGGGATTGCTATTTTGTGGGTCGTTGAAGAGGGTACACGCGTTAAGAAGGGCGATAAGCTGGTCGAGCTAGATCGTGCTGAACTGGAAACCAGAGAGAAAGAGCAAAAGATCGCAGTCATCACTGCAGAGGCTAGGTTAGCAACTGCTGAAGCAAACCTCGAGCAGGCAAAGATTGCACGCAAAGAGTACCTTGAAGGTATTTTCATTCAAGAAGAAAAAGGCATTCTTGCGAAACGAGCGGTGGCTGAGCAGCAGCTTAGGACTGCAACGCTCAAGCTCCAAAGTGGTGAACGATTGGTCTCCAAGGGTCTTGCAAAATCGCTACAACTTGAGGCCGATCAATTTGCTGTTGCTGACGCACAGAACAAACTGGACGTCGAAGACGCAGCATTGCAGGTGCTTAGGAATCTAACTAAGCAAAAGATGCTGGTGCAATATGACAGTGACATTGAAGCTGCCACAGCTTCTCTTTCTGCAGCGGAAAGTGAATTGCTCGAAGAAAAAGCAGAATACGAAGATGTCGCTTCTCAAATCGAAAAATGTCTTATGTATGCTCCAGCGGATGGAGTTGTTGTGCATGCAAATCGATACAGCAGTCGAGGTGGTAATGCAGAGTTTGTCGTTGAAGCCGGCGCAACGGTTCGGGAAAGACAGGAGATCATTCGTTTACCCGATCCAACATTGATGCAGATCAAATGTAAGATTAATGAATCGCGCGTCACACTCATCCGAGAGGGGATGCCGGCAAAAATATCAGTAGATGCTATACCCGGACTTCAACTCGTTGGACGAGTGAAAAAAGTAAATCGGTATGCAGAGCCAGGTAGCTGGATGAGTTCTTCGGTTAAAGAATACGCAACGATTGTTGAGATTATTGATCCGCCTGAAAATATTCGAACGGGCATGACCGCCGAAGCTCAGATCTTTGTTGAACAGTTGCCTAATGCTTTACAAGTGCCGATTCAAGCTCTCTATGAACATGGCAACGACTTTTTCACATTGGTTCAGAGAGGAGACGACCAATTCGAAACAGTGACGGTTCAAGTCCAAGCGACCAATGATCAAATGGCAGCGATTGAGTCTGGGCTCCAAGACGGTGACTCCGTTATCCTGAATCTGCGTGATCACCTCGATTTGATGGATTTACCTGAACTGGTCAGCGAAGACAACAGCGGCCTCAGGGATCTATCTCAGGATGCAGGACCTGACCAAAACGGAGGCAGCCAGGCTAGACCGATGAAGGGTCCTGATGGTGAATCCGCTGGCGATGGAAAGGGAACTTCGGAACGAGGGACAGCTGGAGGTTTGGGAGGGCCAAGAGGCGAAGCCGGGGGTAGACCGAATATCAGCACCATCGTCGATCGTAGCATGGAGCGAAGTGACACCGATGGCGACGGTCAGTTGTCAGCCTCAGAAATTGAAGCGATGGACAGTCAGTTTCGCGGATTCGTTAAAGCAGCCGATGGTGATGGTGATGGGGTTGTCACCAAGGCCGAATTGATGAAGTCTTTTCAGTCCCGCATGGGTGGCGGCGGAGGTCGTCCATGATCGATGCCAGTCCGAATCACGGTCATTCCGGGTCTACCGATTCAAATGGAAGACGGTTGGCTACATCCATACGGAATTTGACTAAGGATTATGTTCTAAAGAGTGAGACTGTCCGTGCGCTTCGCGGTGTGTCTTTTGATGTGCCGGAAGGAGATTACGTCGCGATCATGGGGCCTTCCGGTAGCGGCAAGAGCACACTGCTCAATTTGTTGGGCTGCCTGGATCAACCCACAAGCGGAAGCTTATTTCTCGGAGACGATGATATCGCTACGATGACCGACGATCAGCTAGCTGATATTCGCAGCGAGAGAATCGGGTTTGTATTTCAGTCATACAATTTGATCCAGCAGTTGAGTGTCGTTGAAAATATTCAAGTTCCACTTTATTACCAAGGGCGTCTTGGAGCTGAGGAACGTGAGAGGGCGATTAGCCTGGCGGAGAGAGTTGGACTAGGTGATCGACTTGATCACCGCCCAACACAGCTCTCGGGTGGACAACAGCAGCGTGTAGCTATCGCCAGAAGCCTTGTGAACGATCCGCTGTTTGTTTTGGCCGATGAATCAACCGGGAACCTCGATTCGGTCACTACGGATGAGATTCTCGCGCTTTTTGATGAGTTGAATGAAGAGGGACGTACCATCATTCTCGTGACTCACGAGGACGATGTGGCTGAGAGAGCGAAGCGTATCGTCCGACTCAAGGATGGAATGTTGCATACCGACGAAGTAATCTCCGAAGAGAAGCGAGCTGCAGCGAGGAATGCACAGCGTGCTGCCGTCGAAGAACTCCTCAAGAAGCAGTAACGTTAAAAGTAGGAATTTTCATGCTTTGGCTCAGAACGTGGAAGCTTGGTACCAAGAGTCTCGCCCTGCATCCATTACGAACGGGTTTGACAATGCTTGGCATCATGATTGGTGTTTGGGCGGTTATCGTTCTGACTGCCATCAGTCAGGGTGCCAGCGAGCAGGTCCAAAAACAAATTGAATCACTCGGTTCGACAACCATTATTGTCCGTACCCAGAAACCAACTGCAGATAAGCTGCAAGGGCGAGGTGCAACCAAATATGGTCTTTTGCGTAGTGATCTTCAACAAATACTTACGAATGTTCCCACCATCAAAACGGCTGTGCCCATTCGGGAAATACGCCGGCAATTTACCTACCGTGATCGGGTTATAGATGGCCGCCTCGTCGGTTGTACGCCTCTCTATGCTGATGTAAATCACTTGAAGATGCGAGCTAACGGCGGAAGATTTATCACCGATGTGGATCAGATTAAAGCCGACACCGTCTGCGTTTTGTCAGCGGGTGTGGCTGAGAGATTATTTCCTTACGAAGAACCATTGGGTAAGCGGGTCACTATCCCAGAGCACACAGACAAATATAAGGTGGTCGGTGTGGTCGAGCATCGCAATCCATCCGCGGCTATTGGCGGATCATTGGATTCACAGGATTTCTCTTCGGACATCTATATTCCAATACAGACCCTACGGAAACGCATAGGCGATACGATCGTTACACGCCGTAGTGGACAGTTCCAAGCCGAGATCATGGAATTGAATCAAATCACCTTGCAAGCGAGCACTCAGGAACAAGTTCGCTCTTCGGCAGCCTTGATTGAGACAATCTTGGCACCAAAGCATGATGCTATGAGCGACACCGCAGTTGTTGTCCCTCTCGAGCTGCTCGAGCAAGCTAGAAACATGAAATTAATGTTTTTGGGTATCGGAATATTAATTGCCTGTATCTCTTTGGTGGTGGGCGGAATTGGCATCATGAACATCATGTTAGCCAGTGTGACCGAAAGAACTCGAGAGATCGGAATTCGGAGGGCATTAGGCGCTAAACAGGGCGATATTACTCGTCAGTTTCTGGTGGAGACCATTGTTTTGAGCTTTGCTGGAGCGTTGTTGGGGATCTTTGTTGGCTTATTGAGTATTCCTGCCTATCGGACCATGATTTGGTTTGTCCGAAATGCGATGGAAGAAAAATTCAACGCCTTACCTGCCGCGATACGTGAAGCTGAACCGTCCGTTGTTTATTGGACGATTCCACTAGCTGTGGCAATTGCTGTCGGTGTCGGTTTGATCAGTGGGCTTTACCCCGCAGTGCGCGCTGCGAAAATGAATCCTATCGAAGCTCTAAGGCATGAATGATTGCAAACACTTTCCTA
>JAYYHM010000374.1:0-6228 GCA_036148415.1 Planctomycetota bacterium | reverse complement strand
TTGGTTCCTCGGGAACGTCTCGCATTGGAATACCCCGAGGGCTAGTTTTTACGCCGGTTTTTGTACCTTCAATTTTGTCTACCACCTCTTTGCCATCAAGAACTGTCCCAAATACAGCATATCCAAATCCGTCCTGTGATTTTTCTCGATCAAGGAAAAGATTGTCGTTGGAGTTAATGAAAAATTGGCTTGTCGCACTATCTGGATTGGGTGTACGAGCCATCGCTATGGTGTATTTCTTGTTGCTAAGTCCATTCCCACCTTCGTTGACGACAGGAGGTTTGGTTGGCTTTTCGTTCAGGTCAGCGTCCATGCCGCCGCCCTGGATCATGAAGCCTTTGATGACACGGTGAAAGACGGTGCCTGCATAGTGGTCGCTTTCGACATATTGCAGGAAATTGGCAACCGTCTTGGGGGCTTTTTCGTCATTCAATTCAAGGACAATCGTACCGGCCGAGGTCTCAAGCTGGACCTTTGTTGATTCCGCCTTCACCTGGGCGATGCTGAAACTGATTGTGCAGAGGGTCGCTAAGATGAAGCGAATTACTTGGCGTTCTACGGTGGACATCACGTGGTGTTGCTCCTTTTGTGTAATGTTGGCCTATTGTGCCATGACGAGTCTTGCATGTGGCGGTACTTCATTCAGCTTTTAAGGAAATAAGCTCCTATCGGTCACCCGCCACCTACATTGTAGGCGCAAAGGGAGCCATATTCATCCGGCCTCCTCCATGAAACGCTTATTTTCTGTTGGGCTCGGCTTCGGATCTTCTTCTGCAATAGAGAGTTGCTGTTTGTTCTGTGCGCTGTTTTTTGGCATTTGGCCCGCAGGCAGCTGATCCGACGGGGGCAATGCGTTATGGTTCTCATCTGATTGAGATGGATGATTATCTATTTCCAAGTTCAGAATCTCCCCTCCGAGGAAAGATACATGCAAATCACAGATCGAAGATTTGTTCACAAGCCATGGTGTGTTGTTCACGCTTTGTTGGAATCAAAGTACGTCCTACCTGTTTTGGTTTGCTTATCGTTCCTTGTGCCACCGTTTTCGGCGAGAGCCGCGGATCGCCCTAATGTTTTATTCGTGTTGGTCGATGATCAATCGCCATTTGATCTTAAGGTTTATGATCCTAGCTCAAAACTCGACTCTCCAGTAATCGATCAACTTGCAACGCGTGGGATGGTGATCGATGGGGCGCATCACATGGGAGCTTGGGTCGGGGCGGTTTGTACACCTTCTCGTCATATGATTATGTCCGGTCGATCGGTTTGGCATATTCCTAACAGGGGGAAGCAGAACCGGAATCCTAACGCTTCCAACCCCAAGCTTGTTCCTGCTGGTCTTCAGCATTCTTCGTTGCCGGCAGTCTTCAATCGAGCTGGATACCGAACCATGCGAACCTGCAAAAATGGTAACAGTTATGATGCCGCCAACGCCTTATTTACAGTGAGTCATACTGCCACGAAGCGAGGGGGCACAAAGGAAACGGGAAGCGCATGGCATGCTGATCGCGTCTTGGAGTATCTCAAGCAACGGGAGCAGGATCAGGTTGATGATCCGTTCTTTATTTATCTGGGTTTCTCACATCCACACGACACACGTGATGGGACGAATGAGCTGCTCGAAAAATATGGCTCCGTCAATCATGCGGATCCAAAATCGCTACCATCTTCTAATGACCGGCAACCGCACTTGCCGGTAAATTATCTTCCCGAGCACCCATTTCATCATGGACATCCCCAACTGAGAGATGAAGTCGCAGTGAGCGGTGTTTGGGATCGGCGAGATCCTCAGACGATTCGAAATGAGTTGGGCCGCGAGATGGCTTGCAGTGAGAACATAGACCGTCAGCTTGGGAAAGTTTTGGATCGCTTGGAACAAATGGGTGAGCTTGAGAACACCTATGTGTTCTACACATCTGACCATGGCATGGCGATTGGCCGTCATGGGCTCCAAGGGAAACAAAATCTATACGAGCATACTTGGAGAGTGCCGATGATTGTCATGGGTCCAGGCATCAAAGCAGGGTCACGTGCTATCGGGAATATCTACCTGATGGACCTTCTGGCCACCTTCTGTGATTTGGCAAAAATCGATGCCCCCAGGACGAATGAGGGTATGAGCTTCCGTGACGTGCTTTTCGGTGATCGCCAAGTGGTCCGCGATGTCTTGTATGGGGTTTATTGCGGGGGGACATTGCCCGGAATGCGTTGTGTAAAGAGAGGTGATTGGAAGTTAATCAAGTACGATGTTCTTGATGGTAAGGTGCGAGAAACCCAACTCTTTAACCTTGCCAAAAATCCGAATGAATTTATCGCTGAGCATCACAAGAGTGAAGTGAAAGAGATAACGGGCATCCAGCCAATGCCCCATCAGCGTAATTTGGCCGATGATCCGAAACATGCGGAAATGCGAGCAGAGATGGAGGCCCTACTGCTCGGTCAACAGCGTCTTCTTGATGATCCGTATCGACTCTGGGATCAAAAGTGAATCCGCTCGCTGGATCAACTACGGGATGTCATTTCGAATTTTTTTGTCCAGGGATTCTCGAGGGAACCGTGCACGCATTATCGTTTCGGCTGCATCATCTGTTCTGCTTTATTTTTGTTTTTTCATCCTCAGTTAGCCTGCCTTTTGGTCCCAATTTGTGGGGCGTTGAGCAAGCCAAGCCAAACCTTGTTTTTATTTTGGCAGATGATCTCGGGTATGGTGATTTAGGTTGCTTTGGTCAACGCGAGATCGCCACCCCCAGTCTTGATCGCATGGCGAATCAAGGGATGCGTTTTACTCAGTTCTATTCGGGTAATACCGTGTGCGCACCAAGTCGTAGCGTTCTGATGACAGGGAAGCACATGGGACACACCCATGTAAGAGGTAATGCAGGCGGTGGGGATATGCTGATTCAGAGCCTCCGAGAGGAGGACGTGACCGTAGCCGAATTGCTCAGCAGTTCGGGGTATGCCACGGGGTTAATAGGTAAATGGGGATTGGGAGAGTTGGATCAACCCGGTTCACCATTAAAAAAGGGTTTCGATCGTTTCTTCGGTTATACCAATCAAGTTCATGCTCATAACTATTACCCAAGTTTTCTGTGGGATAATCAGCAAAAGCTTAATCTCAGAAATGTCGTTAAGAATAGTGACCGAGGATACGGAGGCTTCATTGGCGGGTCCGCCATCAAGAAACTTGATTACTCACATGATCTATTCATTGAGGAGTCGATGCGTTTCATCAGAGAGCATCGGGACCATCCTTTCTTTCTGTATTTGGCATTAACAGCTCCCCATGCTAACAATGAGGCGACTCGCATGACGGGTGATGGAGCAGAGGTTCCTGATTACGGCATCTACAAAAATAAACCTTGGGCCAATCAGGATAAGGGGCAAGCCGCAATCATTACCCGCTTGGATGGGGATGTGGGTCGAATTCTGAAGCTACTGACGGACTTGGGTATCAGTGAGAATACTCTCGTGATTTTTACCAGTGACAACGGACCGCATCATGAAGCTGGGCACAATCTTGATCGTTTCCAGCCGTCGGGAAAGTTGAGGGGTACAAAGCGAGCATTGTACGAAGGTGGGATTCGCGTTCCCGCTATCGCTTGGTGGCCCGGAACAGTCGAGGCCGCTTCTTCTTCATCCCATGTCAGTTACTTCGGCGATTGGATGGCTACGGCAGCAGAGTTGGCAGGTGTAGAGGTTCCCAGTGATGTTGACAGCCTTAGTTTTGCTCCAGTGCTTCTCGGTCAGCCTGAGCGGCAGCAAACCCATGAATACCTCTATTGGGAATTTTACGAGCAAGGTAGTCGTCAGGCGGTCCGGTTCGGGGATTGGAAGGCAATTCGTCAGCCCATGTTTACTGGAGCTATCGAGCTCTACGATCTACGATTCGATCTCGAGGAAACGACGGACGTTGCCTCTGAGCATCCCGAGTTAGTGAGGCGAGCGGTCAAGTGGATGGAAGATGCCCATACACCGCATCCGAACTGGAGGGTAAGGCGATAACGTGAGTTTTGTGATTGAGCTTGAGGCTGATTCATTATCAATGGTGAAGGTGCGGTAATGGCCATCCATGAACAAAATCGGGAAGACCTACTGAGGGATGGTACCGGTTTTACTTATCGGGGAGAGGTCATGCTTGAAGGGCAGAAGGTGATCGTAGGTTTCCGGAGATCCAATCAGGCTGCTTTCTATTTTGGAGAAGATCCAGTTTTCCAGTTGAACTCCAATTTGGCTGTCCGTCGCGTGTATTACGGTGGATTGGTTTATCGAGCTGAGTCAGGAAACCTGATGGAAATGCGACGTTGTTCCAAAGGTGGTCGCGTGATCTTTGAATCCCTTCCCTTGGAAGAAATCAAGGTATCGGAGATCCTCGAGGCCCTCACACAATGGTTATCAACTCTGAGAGGTGCTGTTGAAAGACAAGATTGGAAAGTTGTGGGTGAGGGGGTAGAAGATTTCAAGAATCGTTTGGATGCATATATGAATCGTCTATCTGCACCGATCAAGATAGGTGAGCAGCCTGGTCTTGATTAGCGAGTTTCAGGTCCGATTCAGCCTGATAGATCAAAAACGGGTTGTTCTTTGATTCATGCGGACTCATGCAAGTGAGGAAGCGTAATGAGTAACGTGTTGGAGGATTTTGCTTTTGCAGGGGACTCGTTCAACGGAGATCTGTGCTTCAGCCCTCCACTTGGTGGTGTCGTCATGTTGAAGGTGAGCGGCATTGGAGCTTTTGCTAAGAATCACTGTCGGACGGTCGCTTTTGGCACTGGGACTTTTTAAACTGTGCAACATTGGAAATAAGACTCAATTCAAAAAATGAATAACTCTTACACGATTTTTGCTATGAAAAACACACTTGCAGTCGCGATTTCTCTCTTTGTGTTGTGTGGCCAAGCTGACGCACAAATGGTTGAAGACTTTGACCGCATCCAACTTTATACGCTAAGTAATTCGAATGGCATGAAAGTAAAGGTCACCAATTTCGGTGCGATCGTGACTTCGATTGTCGTGCCTGATCGAGATGGTAAGTTCTCGGATATTGCGTTGGGATACGATCAGCTTGAGGATTACATCAACGCAGTAGATAAACCGTACTTTGGAGCTATCGTCGGTCGTTACGGTAATCGCATTGCAAAGGGTGAGTTTACACTTGACGGTGAAAGCTACTCTCTGGCAGTCAATAACCCGCCGAATCACTTGCACGGGGGAGTGATTGGGTTCGACAAAGTGGTTTGGGATGCAAAGCTCACTCGCGGTCCCGAATGGCAGGGAGTGGAATTGAAGTATCTTGCGAAGGATATGGAGGAAGGGTATCCCGGCAATTTAAGCATTACCGTTACCTATAAATTGACATCTGCCAATGAATTGAGCGTCGATTATCACGCGACAACCGACAAGGCGACTCCCGTTAATTTGACACAGCACACTTATTTCAATCTTAAGGGTGAGGGGGAAGGCACGATTCTTGATCATGAACTGATGATCAATGCGAAGCGATACACTCCCGTGGATTCCACTCTGATTCCAACTGGCGAGCTCGCACCGGTTCAGGGGACCCCATTTGACTTCACGAGTTCAAAAACGATTGGACGCGATATCGGCGAGGACGATACACAATTGGAGTATGGTCTCGGTTTCGATCACAACTTTGTACTCGATCGCGACTCAGACGGCTTGTCCCATGCGGCAACAGTTTATGAACCTGCTTCCGGTCGAGAGATGGTGATTCATACCACCGAACCCGGGATCCAATTCTATTGCGGAAACTTTCTTGATGGTCGTTTAATCGGGAAAGCAGGCAAGCCCTACATTCACCGAGGTGGCTTCTGCTTGGAGACACAGCACTATCCGGATAGTCCGAATCAAAAGGGTTTTCCCTCATGCATTCTTCGCCCTGATGGTGTTTATCAAACCACCACCGTCTTTACCTTTAATGTGAAGTGAAAAGAGTCGATGCGAGGTGCTTTTCCCATTCAAATATCTACTAAGTAAGTCTGATGTCAAAGAATCAATCTGAGCAAAAAAGTGCGTTTTCCGATCGCCGATCTTTTCTTGCTGCCGCAATGACGACTCTCGCCTCCTCTGTGGTAGCGCGTGATTACGGTCCGAATGCGGCACCCGTAAGGTATCCAGAGCCGGATGTGGTTTCCCTGGATAAGAGCTTTGATAAGTACAGGTTGGGTAACGCTCCAATTCAACGGCTGTACCATAGCCAAGAAATGCTCT
>JAYYHM010000373.1:0-4939 GCA_036148415.1 Planctomycetota bacterium | reverse complement strand
AAATTGCAGGGAAGCTATCGAAATATGAATCGAATGGCTGAACGGGTTGCGTCGGTGATGAATGATTCAGAATTACAATCCCTGATTTTGGGTACCTATGAGCAGGATTCCCAGACGTTAACGACCGACAACGAGGCAAATGTTCTGAAGTTCAAAGAACTTATGGGCATTCTCTCGTCCGAGGAAAAAGAGCGTTGGGAAGCGATCAAATATGCGTATGTTGAGAATGTTCGCATGGCGGGCATGGACAGCTCAGATCAAGCTGGGCAATTCATGAAACAGCTTGCGTCGATGCGGGATGGCCTTGAATCGATTAGGCAAGTGATTTCTAGAGCGATAGCGGCTAGAGATGAGGGTGCTGAAGATCGGATGGATTCTCGAGTGGCGGAACTACGTGATGGAATTACCCACACTGCAGATCAACTCAGCCAATCACTTGAAGCAACTTCACAAGAACTTGCAAAGCTAGCCACTCAACAGGCCAATGAACCTCCACAACAGCGAGTCCTGGTACAACACAAAGTCCCGCGAGTCCTCGCCGATCTTGTCAAAGGTCAATTTCACCTCATGCAAGAATGGTTACGTCCAATCCTGAGTGAATCACTGGACAACGGACGTGACTTAGATCAGCTTCGCGCCCAACTTGAAGCCGTCATGGGTAATTACACAGATATTGAGAAAGCTTTCCGCGAGGGTCTGGAAGAGCCTCAATCCGAAGAGGATGCGACGGAAGACTAGGATACTTCTACCGAATTACAGCAGCGACTCGCTTTCTGATGGCTGAGCAAAGTTCCTCCGGAAGAGCTCCCTGCGATGCTGCTTCAAGATTCTCTTGAAGATGACTCTCGCTACAGGTCCCAACAATGGTGGTGTCGCAGTTGGGATGGCTAAGAGTAAAACGGAGGATTAATTGAGCTTTGGTCATCGAGCCATCCAACAACTCTTCTAATGAGGCTGCGTCCCACACATCGTTCAAAGCTGGCCGCTGAATCGTTGCTTCAGGTCCGCCCTGAGCAATACCACCACGGATAATGATACCTGCACCAGAGTTGGCAGCTTCCGTGATGAGATGATCATGCTCGGGCGACAAGCAAGAATAGGGGATCTGGTAAGTATCAAATAGCTTTGAATCGATTAGTCCACGGAGATCGGGAAGCTTACTTGAAACTCCGATGTAGCGTACCAAGCCGCTCTGCCGGAAATCTTCCAGTAATTCGACAAGTCCATTTTTCTGCAACGTGTCAATATCTCCCCCATGAAACTGAAGCAAGTCAATATGGTCCGTTCTTAGACGCCTTAAACTGGTCTCGAGATTCCCCTGAATCACTTGGCGATCCCAATGATGATTGATCTCCAAGTGATCCGCGTGTTGCGTGTAAACACAACCACATTTAGTCGCCAGAATAAATTCATCCCGACGATGAGATAGATAGCGGCCGATGCGTTCCTCGCAGATTCCGTAGTCTGGGGATGTGTCAATAAAGTTGATACCAGCATCAAGAATCAAATTCAAAAAGTGCTCAGCAGCCGCTTCCTCGACCACTCGAACACCCCATGTTTTTGGACCACGCAGCCCCATGCTGCCGTATCCCAACTGAGTTACAGTGAGACCCGTTTGCCCAAGTTTTCGTTCTGCTAACATCCAAGACTCTCTTCTGGAGGGGCTGATATCGCTATGAAGCGTTAAAAAAGCATTTTACCGATAAAGTTTAGCCAAAATCCGTCCTCTTCGCGGCTGACAAGCGCCGGGGTATCTATACCATCACGCTCAAGAACGTCATGATGTGAGGACTCGTTCGCCGTGCATTCGCATTCCGAAACCCACCATAGCGCACGAAATTATTTTTTTCGGCTAGAAAATCGCCGATCTCCCCGATTTCGAACCCAGCTCAGCAGAATGGCCGCCACCTATAAAGACGCTGGCGTAGACCTCGACGTCTACGCCGAATCCATGAGTCGATTGCCTCGACTGATGCATAGGACGTTCAGTCCCCGAGTGATTCCCAGTGATGGCGGATTCGCGGGACTCTTCCGACTCGACTTTGACGGAAAACTGTTTGCAAGGAATTACAACGAACCTGTACTAGTGAGCGGGACGGACGGTGTCGGCACGAAGCTCAAAATCGCTCAGCAGACATCGCGACATCAGACCGTCGGAATTGATCTTGTCGCAATGTGTGTCAATGATCTGCTTTGCACTGGAGCTGAACCGCTATTTTTCCTCGACTATGTTGCAATGGGAAAAGATGATCCCGCTCGCCTTGAAAAGATAGTGCAAGGGATAAGCGATGGATGTGTGCTAGCTGACACAGCTCTGCTCGGAGGCGAAACCGCAATCATGCCAGATATGTATGGTACTGAAGACTACGATCTTGCAGGTTTTGCAGTAGGAGTCGTGGAGCGAAAAAAATTAATCAACGGTAGTCTGATTAGCGAAGGGGATGTTGTTCTCGGGATCGCCTCCAGCGGACTGCACAGCAATGGATTCTCACTGGTGCGTAAAGTCATCAGTGATGCAGGACTTCAGTGGGATGATCAACCCTCAGAACTCGATGGCTTAAGCTTGGCTGATGCTTGCTTGGAACCGACTGCGATCTACACCAAGGCGATTCGCTCCGTCCAGTCGCATTATCAAGTCAAACAAGTGATTCATGGACTCGCCCACATCACGGGAGGCGGCTTGGAAGAGAACATTGACAGAATTCTCCCAAAGAATGTCGATGCACGCATCGAAGTGGGGTCATGGGAAATCCCGAAAATATTCCAGTGGCTTCAAAATACTGGCGAAGTAGCTGACGCAGAAATGCGTCGGGTCTTCAACATGGGAATTGGTCTCTGTGTCATTGTCAGTGAGTTTTACGCATCGAGTATACAATCGCAAATTGAGAGAGCTGGCTTTGCCTGCCAACCCCTTGGAAATATTGTTTCAGGAACGGGTAAAGTGAAGTACTCTGACCAGTGACCCATTTGCCGCCCGAATCCAAAGTAATCCTCAGCAAGCCTCAGTGGTCCTTTGAGTAAAGTGGTCCTTATAGTAAACCGTAGAGCATCATTAATTTGGAAGATCGGCAGCGACATAAACCGCATCGAACGGCTCCGACTCCTAAACCCACGCCTCGAGAACTGAATGCCCCAGCCCACATTAGTATTCAAGTCAATTACGGGCTTCGCCCTCGTCGTATCGCAGATTCATCATGCCGCCAGTGCGGATATCTGGCCCGAATTCCGAGGCACCAATGGCACAGGCGTTGTGAACGAGCAATCGGTTCCGACCTCCTTTAGTGAATCGGAGGGCGTGCGATGGAAAACGGATTTACCCGGCAAAGGATGGTCATCCCCTGTTGTTGCAGATGGCACCGTTTGGGTGACCACAGCGATTGAGAAGGTCCCTACAGAGGAGGAGCGAATTGTGATGCTCCGCGAAGGTGGCATTCCTGAGAACAAATACCGACAACTAGCGATTGCCAGTTCAATCGCCTTGAAGCTCTTAGCGGTGGACCTCGCCTCGGGATCGGTGACCAAGACCATCGAACTGGCAGCTGAGATCCGTCCTGAAGCGATCCATTCGGTCAACAGCTATGCCTCCCCCACACCCATCATTGATGGGGACAAAATCTATTGCCATTTTGGGACTTACGGAACGTTCTGTGTCGACCGTGTTGCAGGCAACTTGGTTTGGGAACGACGGCTCCCGCTGAAACACTCTGTAGGCCCCGGCTCCTCGCCATTTATTCATGACGGCCGGCTGATTCTGATTCAAGACGGACTGGAGCGTCAGTATGTTGCCGCGTTAGATAAAGTAACGGGAGAGACACTATGGGAAACTGACCGGCCGGAGATGGAGGCACCAACAGGTGATCAGAAAAAAGCCTTCTGCACGCCCATCGCGGTTAAAGATCAAGCGGGACGTGATCAATTAATCTGCATGGGTTCACAATGGATGGTGGCTTATGATCCAGGAACCGGAAAAGAGATTTGGCGATGCTATCACGGAAAGGGATTCTCGGTCGTTCCCAGGCCAGTCTATTCGGAGCAGCAGCAGACGGTTTTCTTCTCAACCGGCTTTGGTAAACCTGAACTTTGGGCAGTGAAAGTGACCGGTTCGGGCGATGTATCAGAGAGCCACGTTGAGTGGGTGGCGAAACAGGGCATTCCAGCCAAATCCTCACCGCTGCTTCATGATGGCCGGATCTATGTTGTGGCGGACAATGGGGTTGCAAGCTGCTTCAACAGTGTAAGCGGCGCCGCAATCTGGAAGCAGCGAATCGGTGGAGATTACTCTGCTTCTCCCGTCTTAGTCGGTGGCTTCCTCTACTTCGGCTCTCATGATGGTGAGATGATCGTCATGAAATCGGGTGATCAACCCGTGGTGATTGCAGAGAATCAATTGAATGGAAAAATCATGGCATCCCCAGCCATCGTGCAGAACTCAATGCTTGTCCGAACCGAGCAATCCATCTATTGCATCGAGTAATGTGACTCAATACGCAATGGATAGATCCAAACCTCCTAGATCGTAACACGATAAGTGGGGACGGGTCTGCCCGGGCGAAGTGCATGGGAAAGCCCCACCTCCAAGGTCGCATCGTATGACGATGTGACCTCCCCCACGGCATCATGGCAAATCTCTTCAAGTTCTTGCGGCTCAAGTGCGACACGAGCATTAATCACGATCTGTAAGCTACCGCTAACCGATCGTTTAGCAGCTAAACCCACATCCACCTGTAAGTCATTCGCTACCACGTTGGCAACCGCTTGGCAATCACCACCAAGAACTGAAACTTTGACGTGCGCGATCTCACCGCCAGCGTCAGTGACCATCGACGCAACCCTTCTGACTAAACCCGAAGCCAGATGATCGAGATCAATCGCTGAGGAGACCTCCACTAATCTCGCTGAAAGATTAACCCAACCCAATTCCGCTTCACCCTCTGCATAG
>JAYYHM010000372.1:0-5715 GCA_036148415.1 Planctomycetota bacterium | reverse complement strand
CGTGTCTACATCAGTGCCTACGATGGCATCGCTTGTCGCAAGCGGAATGGACGGTAACGATTCAACCGCCTGATTCATGTCGAGCAATCGAGGATCCGTGTAGGTATTCATGGTCAGAGCAATATCGCTATGACGCATCGCCGCTTGTGCGACCCTCGGCGCAACGCCTGCTTTCGATAGGTGGGTGCCAAATGTATGACGCAAAGCATGGAGATGAATCACCGTTCCGTCTAAATCGCGTTTTTCGATCCCAGCGAATTCGAGATCGCGATCCATGATCCTAAGCATTCCTGACGGGACCTTGAAAACCCGGTCGCGCTTCTTCAACTCTTTTGTCCACTCTCGCAGCTCAGCGGCAAGGCCTCCCTGCAGAGCCACGGTGGTCCCCTTTCTCATCGCTATGAAGAAGTTTGAGGAATGGCACATCACCAAATGAAAGATCGCGAAACTCAAGTTTTTGTAATTCGTTGAGATGTAAGCCGGTCAGGGACAAGGTCTTGTAAATCATGGGTCTTTAACGCCCTAACGACTCTAGAGAGCCCTTTCGATGCTCGGCCACTTCGGCCAGCAGCTTTCCGTTGTTCGGTCCGGTGCGGATGGTCATCGCGTTCAATAATGGCCGGCGATGGGCAGTGGGGACCGAATTGGGAACAGGCACGAAACCAATCGAATTAGGAACAGGCACGAATTGGCCTCGTACCAATTGACTGCAAATCAGCCGCTGAGATTGATGCCTGCTGCTCCGTGAAAACGATTATGTCGCAGACACGAATTGATCGGAATCGATTTGACCGCAAATAAGGTAATCAAGTTTGTGCCTGTCCCCTTTTAAGTCCCCTTTTTTCTTCTTCACTGTCAAGCGATGAATCATGTGGGCCCCACCTATGCAAACAGGGCTACTCCTCAGTCTTAACCCATCTCCAGGGCCTCAATCTGAAAATCTTCGCGGCCACCAAAGTCTCATCATCATTGCTGCCCTGGTGGACCGTCCTGGTCACAATCCAGCCGTACTGGGACAGTTCACCGGCAGCATTAGCGGTTAACACTCTGTGGTTATAAAACAGGTCATCGCTGCACCTCCAAAAGCTAATCACGATCAGACTAAAAATCAGCCAGTGAAAGCTCTTTTTCATCGCCTACTCCATGCAGTCAACATCCGAGAAACGTGAGTCTTTGCATCTCTGCAATGGGTCGACTCTCTGTCTCGTCCTGGTGGACTATACCCGTTAAGACCCCGCCGTAATCGATATGATTTCGGGACAATATTGTACCGGCGTCTTGCGCAGCACACATGCAGGAAGCCGGAATTATTCAGCAGTGGAAGTGTAAGAAGAGGGAATTGGAAACATAGGGAGTCGGGGACGGGCTAGGTTTGGTCTAGAAATGATTGATTGCAAATCAAAAAGTGCCTGTCCCTCAATCTGCCTCGTTGGACTCATGAGGGCAGATTGGGGAATCGAAGTTTAAGACATTGAAGGGACTCATGTGACTGATGCGGTGATTGATCTGTTTTAGGGCTGGAAGGAAATCAGACATTTGGTGCTGCGTGATACCGCTGTCTTCCAAAACGCCGTCGACGAATTTCGGACTCACCTTCCTAAGACTCGTGTCTGGGCTGAAAAGACGCTTTCGATCACATCAGATCTTTGTGACTGAGAATGATAGATTTTCCTCACAAAAACCGTGCTCAATGCTGTGAGGTAGATCGGGTAGAGGTTGGTCGGGGACAGGCATAAACTCGTTTGGCTGATTCGCAGTCAAATCGATCCCAACCAGATCGTGTCCACAACAAATTTGTTATCACGGAGCATCACGTGTAACCCTCGACGGCTGGCGTTCAGTCAATTGCTTCTACGCCAATTCGTGCCTGTCCCAAATCCGTAAGCTTCGCGTTCTTTCAGTTGTTGAAGTTAGGCATTTGGGATGATTGAGAACGATGCGTCGCAACCGACGAAGCGAGGATCACTCGAATGACTCCGAAGCCTCGCCCGTAGATTCTTGGATTCGCAGATATCGACAATCCGACCCTCCGTCCAGATTCGATTAGGAGGTGAATTCGGGACAGCCGCACAATGATTTGACTGCAATTCAGTCGAAGCTGTTTATGCCTGTCCCCTTTTTCTTCTTTTTCTTGTTATTTGTGCGCGCCCGCTGTTCCAAAGTACTTGTCTAGCCAATCTAGTGACTCACGAACCAAATTCGGACGTGGAATGAAATGGCCAGTAGGGAAACTTAAGAATCGTTTGTCTGTCTTTGGTGTGCCCAGAAGATTGAACGCTGCCTGACTCGATTCTACATAAGGGATTAGCGGGTCATATTGACCTGCAAACCAAAGTGTTGGTTGACTGGCTCGATGAATGAAGCTGATTTGATCGACTCCGGATCGAGCAGGGTCCATTGCCAGCCCTCCGACAACGCAAATCGATATCTTGATCCTCGGTTCAATTGCTCCAATGATTGGAAAGTTCTGTGCTCCCCAACTTGTGCCGTAAAAGCAAAGTTTCTTTTGATCAATGTCGCCTCGAGTTTCGAGGTAGTCGATGGTTCTGCGAAAATCCTTTATCCACTTTACGACAAAGTTGGCATATTCGGTCGAAGTATTCGGCCTCCAGCTTTTCAAGCCATTGTTTCTTTCATACTGCCCATGCAGGATCGGGACAATTACTGCTCTTCCGCTTTTTAGAAAGAAGTCTGGCACGTTGATTCTTCCGTTACTGCGGACAGGTCGAATCGACATTGCACTTTGAAAATGAACGAGAGTTTGGAATGGAGGCTCGACCTGCTTTGGCAAGAATAGGTAAGCCAAGATTCTATCGTCAGCATCGTAGGACGATGCAAACGACACCACCTCACGTGTGAAGAGATCGGATTCTTCTGTACGTTCTTCCGTCACTGCATCAAGGGGCGTTGGGTCGTAATCGAATTGACTTTTGAATGCGGCGAACAATTCCTCTGTAATGGGTTCAGAATTGGAGTAATCCCTCAACGTAAGGTCTACATCTCTCGACAAACTCTCAGATGGAACACCAACGTTTTTGATACATCGAAAACCTCGCTTCGCGTCACGATCGAATAAGTCAGCTGAGGTTGCGTGGTTGGCGAAATACTCCTGATCCTCCACAGCTCCTCCAAGAGAGAGCTTTTGCGTTCCAAGCGAATTGACCATCCATTCCGCAACGTTACCAAAGAGGTCAGAGATTCCAAAAGCCGAGATTCCACGATTCGTCCCAACTCTCAGATACTCCTCCTTATTGATGTTACTGTTACTAATATATTCACTCAACAGATCGAGCCCTGGGACAGATCTCGCCCGTAGCCAATGGTAGAGAGTCGGCAGTTCTTTTCCACGAAAGCGGGCGTAAGCTCGAGCCTCATACCAACTAACACCCTGCACTGGAAATTCATCTAGCCCCGTCTTGTAAGAACCCACCTCCCAAGTCGACGGACCGGGCCGTCCCGTGGTATCCACAAACAACTGCATCGCATCATCAAAAGACATTGGGTTTCCATTGATCGCGAATTCGTCAGTCCAGAAATCTGGATTATCATATCCGCCGGCATCAACGAACTCTTGGTAATCACGGTTCCGAACCTCAAATCGATCCATCAGGAATTCGGGGACCAGAACATGCCGATCCTGGTGCGGTTCAATGGTCATCCCAATAAGACGCCCAGCTTTTCCTTCTGGAATGCGAACCATCTCATCAATGCTCGGGTCAATCGGATCCAAAACAACATTTGAAATGACAGTGTCCTTCAGTGCCTTTTGACCATAAAGCAAATTTGTCTTCTGGTAACCATCCAGATGTAGGACTAGATGTTTGAGTCCCGGCGACATCACTCCGGCCTCAATCGGCGTGACCCCAATTCTTTTAAATTGGTCAACATCCTCACCGTAGACCCCAACGTAAACTTCGGCTCCAGGGGGTGATGAATAAACCTTGTATTTGATTGATATGTCTCCAAATGCCCTGACGAAGATGGTGTCATCTGGCAACCATTTTGCGATTTCTTCGCCAAGCTCGTAGGCACTCTGCAAATCTCCTTCTGATATTAACTCCAGCATCTTTGGGAGCATCACTTGCCGCGCTTCGATGACCTCTGGTGTTTCCAAAGTCCCAGCGTGTTGTTGCACTGAGTTAGCGATTGTCGAATCCGTCTCTACCGGCTGCACCGTCGATGATTCCTTTGAGGCAAATGCTGAAATCACAATCGTGAGAAGAATTAATCCAGCAACGGCCGCAATTACCGAAAACGAGAGATTCATTTTTTTCTTTGCATCGGGTTCCATTCGATTAGAGCCCTCATTGCCAATCAGCTCATCGGCATCGAGCAATCCTGAGACCTCCGTCAAATCCCGATACCGCAGGCTAGGCTCTTTGTTTAAACACCGACGAATAAGTTCGACAAGTCTGTCATTGTCGTCGTTCTCTGAGAGTGCAGGAAATGTCACTTCCTCCTTAAGGATCGCTGTGAGAGTCTCCATAACGCTATCACGCTTGAAGGCTCGCTCCTGTGTCAGCATTTCGTACAATACGACACCAAAAGAAAACACATCACTGCGTACGTCGGACGGCTTCCCGATGACTTGCTCGGGGGCCATATAACCGACCGTCCCCAGAATTGTGCCTTGCTGCGTTTTCATATCCACGGCACTGACGGTATTCTCGTTGAAGTCTACGGGCGGCTTATCTTTCGCGAGACCAAAGTCCAAGATCTTCACTTGGCCGGTATCCGTAATCAGGATATTTGCGGGCTTGATGTCTCGGTGCACAATCCCTTTTTGATGAGCAGCTGAGAGCCCACTTGCTATACCGCGCGCCAGCCGAATTACCTCGTCACGTTCTAAGGATCGTATCTTTAGCGATTTATCCAAAGTTTGACCCGCGGCATATTCCATCACCGCGTATGAATCACCTTTGTGTTCAATGAAATCATAAAGGCCTATGACATTCGGGTGGGAAAGTCCAGCAACCAACTTCACTTCGCGTTTGAATCTCTCGATATTGGAAGCATCATTGGCCGTGTTTTCGTTCAGCACTTTAATCGCGACTTGACGCTTGAGTTTCATGTCTTGAGCTAGGAAGACAGTCCCCATACCGCCTGAACCAAGTTCGGAGAGGACCTTGTATCGATCAGCAATAATTTGTTCGGCCATCGGTCGCTTTTGTGACTAAGTGATAATGGGATCTTCTCGCCAGAACATGAAGTGTTAGTTGAAAAACACTCACTGACAGAAACAAAATCCGCTCAAATATTATTGCAAAGCTTATGCTTAAGCCAACGTGTGAGCCGTCATTTTGGCTCAATGCAAACCATTACGGGCCAAGCTTACTTTGTTTTGGTTCTAGACTCGACTGTGCAGATCCTCCGCGAAAGAATGGGGGATTCACGTGTGCGCTTTTCATGACTTAAGGGGCCTGTACTTGCCTTTAGCGTCGAGCAACTTACGGAACACTTTGTGCGGCAGGCCGATACGTGACATTGCCTGATATAGCCATTTCGATTCGTGTTTTACACCAGGGAAAGCTATGGTACTCGTCATGGCCGTGCATATCTTGCAGACCCCATGCGGTTTAACATTTGCAGCCTTTGAAGTTGGTCGGCTTAACCCCCCATCACTTGTTCATACTGACCCTGTGTCACCTCATGTGCACTAAACAAAAAAAGTTTGGCGAACGTTATCAGAGGAGCATCATCGCGCCCACTTGTGAG
>JAYYHM010000371.1:0-4392 GCA_036148415.1 Planctomycetota bacterium | reverse complement strand
CATTATGCGATTACCGCTTGCGGCGTAGATCCGCGATATTTAGAGGACCTATTTTCACGCCGTTACCATCAGGAAGAATCGCCCTGTCTGAGAGCTTGTGACAATTAGAACGGTTGAGGGGCGAATATTTTCTGCGGTCTCTGTGGTCGGTAGGACAGCAAACACCCCAACGTGCAGCAAGATCCTGAAAAAACGTCTCAAAGTTCAGTTTCTTGGATGGCTAGTGACTTTAAACCCCTCAAATTGCGCCAAAATACGTAAACTAGAGCAATATCCATCGATGAGCTTATGCAAAGCTTTGGGAACGGGTATTTTGATTCGATCTGGTAGCCATATGTGGAGTCTCCCTTCCTCGGACGAAGACCGATTTCACAAACGGCAACCGGTTAGCCAGCTCACCTCTCACTAGCTTTTACTCGAACTAGAAACACTTTCGGTGGGAAATAGTCCTTTATCTGATATCGACTATTCAGAAATGTCAGATATCGGTATGCGCCGATTCAACAATCAGGATTCTTTCGTCTCCCTAGTTGCCAAGACGGAAGACCGATATGCCACGCATGGTCATCTTTTTGTGGTTGCAGACGGCATGGGTGCACATGCGGCTGGGGAACTCGCTAGCCGAATCGCCACAGATCAAATCTCGCGAAGCTATTCCCGTGTTCCAGCAGCAAGTCAGGAATCTCTGAAGCTGGCTTTTGATGAGGCCAATCGTGAGATTCATAGCAAAGGGCAGAGTAACCCCGAATTCCATAACATGGGGACAACAGCCAGCGGCCTCGCCATCACACCTCACGGAGCATTCGTCGCTCATGTCGGAGACTCTCGAGTCTACCGCCTACGCGGTTTTCAATTAGACCAGCTGACTTTCGACCATTCGCTGGTGTGGGAAATTGAAGCTAACCCCGAACTCAAATTGGATTCATGGTCAGGCCCCATTCCCAAGAACGTGATCACAAGATCGCTGGGGCCTAATGCGCAGGTTGAAATTGATGTGGAAGGTCCTTTTCCTGTGGAACAGGGTGATCGTTTTATTCTTTGCAGTGATGGATTGACCGGCGTCGTCGATGACGAAGAAGTGGGCACCATCGTCGGTTGCTTGAATACCCACCACGCTGCCCAAGTACTTGTTGATCTGGCGAATCTCCGTGGCGGTCCCGATAACATTACCGTCACCGTTGTCGAAGTAAAAAAGAATCGCAGCAAAGATTCACCAGGGGTTGCTGAGCAGACACCCTCAACCGCCAGAGCAGGTGCTTCTCCATCATTCAGCATGTCAACTGCCGCAGCTTTTTTCTCCGCGGTTTTGTTGGGATTCGCGGGCCTTGTGATGCAGTGGCCGTTTCTAACCCTAAGCGGCATCCTGGTTACCGCGGGAATTGGCATGGCATGCGTCGCACGGGGTAAATCCTCCGGCGAGCTTAAGGTTGAACCCATCGCAAAGTCATCTCGAGGAAAATCCCCTTACCGATCCTATAATGCTCATCCAACGACAGATCTGTATCAGCGTTTAGGAGATACGGTAAAAGCACTTCGAAAGGCTGCTGCGGAGCAGAATTGGCTGATGGAATGGAATGCGGTCAACGAACATCAAGCTCGTGGTGAAGAGCATGTATCGGAGGGGCATGCGAACCGTGCGATTGAGTCGCAAGCTCACGCAATCATTGAAGCGATGAAGCAGTTACGCGACCAGCAGAATCGAGCAGCAAATGACACCGCGGTTGATCTCTGAAGTTGAACCTGCCATTGAGGTCGCTACCAGAATACCAGCGACACACCTCTTAAGCTTCGCCAATAATACACGCCTGTCCTACTCGGCGTTACCCGAACTATTATGCAAGTAAGCTCAATGCAAACACAGCCAAACATTCTTTGGTACTGCACCGACCAGCAACGATTCGACACGATTGGTGCGTTGGGAAACCCCCACGTGATCACCCCATCCATTGATGCCTTAGTGCGGTCCGGAGTAGCCTTCACTCACGCCTACTGCCAGAGTCCAATATGCACACCAAGTCGGTCCAGTTTTATGACCGGTATGTATCCATCGCGAGTGCACAATACACGCAACGGAAATGACACATTCCCAGATTACCCACCCGTCATCACCAAACTGATTTCAGAAGCTGGGTACGATTGCGGAATGATTGGCAAGTTCCATCTTCAGAGCTCGGGTCACCGTACCGAACCCAGGATTGACGATGGCTTTTCGTACTGGAAGTTCAGTCATGCTCCGAGAGATGACTGGGAAACAGGCCACGATTATGCAGACTGGGTGCGTGCCCGAGGAGGTGATCTGAATGCATTGAGAAATCGCGAAGATCGCGTCCCCACAGAATTACACCAGACCACCTGGGCAACTGAAAAAGCTTTGGAGTTTCTGCAAGCACCAGGACGGAGCCGCCAGCCTTGGCTCCTCAACCTGAATATTTACGATCCCCATCCTCCATTCATTCCACCGAAATCGTACGCCAATCAATTTGATGCGAAGTCACTTCCGGGACCGCATTTTAGAGATTCAGATTTGGAGCAACAGAAGAAACTTTCGGTATTGGATTTTCAGGATGAGATCAGAAGCCCAGAGGAACACGATGCCTACTCTGCTCAGGCCCGGTATTACGCGATGATCGCGCAGATTGATGATCAGTTCCAAAGGATACTCGATTATCTTGATGTCACCGGTCAACGCGAGAACACAGTGATTGTTTTCACGAGTGATCATGGCGAGGCACTCGGTGATCATGGATTGATGTACAAAGGATGCCGATTCTATGAAGGATTAGTTCGCGTGCCTTTGATCTTTAGCTGGCCAAATCATTTTGGACCATCGGTCACCTCGTCTGGGCTCGTGGAATTAATGGACATGAGCGCGACGCTGCTTGAACTCTGTGGTGTCAACATCCCTGAATACTTCCAAGGTCGTAGCCTGCTGCCCATTCTGACCGGTTCAGCCGACCCCAACCATTTTCGTGATTTCGTCCGGAGTGAGTACTTCGATGCACTAGATCCCCACTTCACTGGAGGCAGTGGGACCTTTGGAACCATGTACCGAACACCGACACATAAGCTCTCGATGTATCATGACAAGGAACTCGGTGAACTGTACGATCTTCATGCCGATCCTTGGGAACACGTCGACCTTTGGGATTGCCCGGACAACCAAGCCTTAAAAAACCAACTGATACGTGAAGCCTTCGATGCTCACGTGACACTAACCACCGACATGGGATCACGGAGAATTGCTCCAATGTAGAGGGGAATTCGAGGCAACTAGAATTGAGGCTGAACTGCTTTGTTGCTGAATCCACACTCTCTGATTCCATCCCATTCGTTTTCTTTCCACCGCATGGCAAATCGCGTAAACTAGCGAGCTCGCGGCGAACCACGTTTGCCGTAAACCGGCCCCTTATCCAATGCTGCAACAAATCGAGGTACCCAAGCATGATTCGTCACTCCCTCCTCACCTTCACGCTACTGTTAAATTTGGTGGCACTCAATGAAACTCGATCCTTCGCGGCCGAGCTTTTCAATCTTAAAAAAGGGAATGTCGAACTCAAGTCCGCTGGCTCGCTCGCTTTCGGTCCCTCCAATATCCTTTTTGTTGGCGATGCCAAGGCTGCTACGATCTACGCACTTAATACGGAAGACCAAGGGATAAATGGAGCAAAAAGCTATGAGATTCAGAACCTCCTAGAGAAGATCACCGCGAGCACTGAAGCGACTGCGGAGCAAATCGGTGACCTAGCAGTAAATCCGGTCACGGGCAATGCCTTCCTGTCGGTGATGTCTTCTGGAAAAGTGGACATTGTGCGTATCGCTGTTGATGGGTCCGTCTCTCAACTTGATTTGAATGGAATTGCTTTCTCATCAGTTTCCCTTCCAAACGCTCCAGAAGATAAAGTCGTCAGCCAAGGGCGGCGGCGGAACAACCCTCGAGACAGTTCAATTACCGATTTGGCGTACACCGCGGGACGTGTCTTGGTCGCGGGACTCGCTGCCGGTGAATCACCAAGCTCGGTAACGGAATTCGATTTTCCTTTCACCGAAAAAAGCACTGGATTTCGAGTGGAGATCTTTCACGCCGCTCATGGTCGCAATGAAGACTATGCACCGATCCAAACCTTCGTTCCCTTCAACCTCGGCAATGAGCCCACTCTCCTCGCAGGCTATGTTTGCACACCACTTGTCAAAATCCCCGTTGGAAAAATTAAGGACCAAAGCAAGATTTCGGGAACAACCGTTGCTGAACTCGGGAATCGCAACCGGCCCCTGGACATGCTGGTCTACGAGCAGCATGGCAAGAACTTTCTACTGATGTCCAACAGCGCTCGTGGAGTGATGAAAATCAGCACAGAAGATCTTGAGGGAAACACCGGACTCAAGGAACGCGTG
>JAYYHM010000370.1:0-5302 GCA_036148415.1 Planctomycetota bacterium | reverse complement strand
GGAAAAGCGGCTAGTCGTGGCATCTTGTTTTTGGTTGGTTTTTAGAGTGGAGAATGGTTCGTCCGCAACAGGCAGTTCCAAGGCCTTCAATGATGAACATGCTTTTCGGGATGTCTCACCGATTCGCTATATTCTTCGAGGTATCGCAATCAGGACCTGCATAAAAGGACGGTAGGATGCAATCTCATTCGCGTCAGATCAAAGTCCAGGTTTGAGCACCGACTTGACGATACGTCCGTCGTGCATCCTTTCAAAAGCCTCATGCCAATCTGCCAGTCCCCATGTTCCGCCGATAATGGGCGTCACATCGAGTTGACCATTGGCGAGTAGAGCAAGAACACGCTCCCAAATAGTCCAGTGATGGCTGAAGCTACCCTGCAATGTCACATTTTTCTGAACCAAGGGATCAATAGAGAAATCCAGCGGCTTGGGGCCCCAGCCTACTTTGGTGATCCAGCCTGAGGGTCTGACCAAATCAATGGCGAGCTTCAACGTGGGCGACACGCCTGCTGCATCAATGATGACATCTGCACCCAGTCCGTCACGTTCCATTGCCCAGTCACGAGCATCGGTGAGCGGTGTGCAGCCATATTTTTTGACGATTTCAAAACGAGCCGAATCGGATTCCAAGCCAAGAACTGCAACATCACCACCGCACAGTTTGGCAACCGCCGCACAGAGGATACCAATGGTACCTGGGCCGATTACAAGAACGCGATCACCCGGATTAACACGCGAATTCCCAACGACTGAGTTGTAAGCCACGCAGCAGGGTTCAGTAAGTGCGGCGTGCTCAAGTGACAAGGATTCTGGTACACGATGTAAGCACCTTGCTGGCACGCGCGCATACTGCGTCATGGCGCCGTCAACACCATACCCAAAACCTTTTCGTGTGGGATCAAGGTTATACCGTCCCTGTCGAGACATGGGGTTATTGAGGTCGATCACTGCCGCAGTTTCGCTGGCGATCCGGTCCCCCTCTCTCCATCCTTGAACTCTCGCACCGAGCTCAATGATTCTTCCCGCAAACTCGTGTCCGAGTACGACGGGATAGTTTACAGGCCAGCTATGCGAAGACGTCCATTGATGTAGGTCACTTCCGCAAACACCAACCGCCGCAACCTCGACTAAAACATCTTCTTCACCGATAGTAGGTTTTGCTACGGATCGGATCTCCACGCTGCCCGCTTTGGGGGCATAATTCACTACAGCAGCAGACTCACTCACTGATTCACTTCTCCGTAGGCGTGCACTTTTTGACAGATCATTCGCAGTGAGCTCTCCAGATCGCCCGACGCGGTTTTAAAGGCATCCGCGTCAATGGTCAGGGGAGCTCCCAGGACAACCAAGGGGGCTCCGTATTCCGGACAGCGAATGGCTTGTTCAATGCTCAACCCGCCCACTGCTTGGACCGGCACTTTGACGGCGTCAACCACTTCTTGAATTTCATCGAGTGGGCTGGGCATCCTCTCGCCTCTCGCTGCAATTCCGCGGCGTTCATCGTATCCAATGTGATGAACGATGTAGCCACAGCCAAGATCCTCAAGACGGCGAGCTCCATCAACCATGGTTTGGTAGCCGAGGTTATCTCCCATGACGCCAACTCCGAAATCTCTCCCCGCTCTGACCACACATTTAATGGTCTCCTCGTGCGCCTGTGCCATCACCACGACGTGTGTGGCTCCCGCCCCAGCCATCATTTCGGCTTCAAGGTAGCCTCCGTCCATCGTTTTGAGATCCGCGACGATAGGAACATCTGGGAAACTTTCCCTGAGAGCCCGAACCCCGTTGAGCCCTTCAGCCAAGATCAGGGGTGTGCCGGCTTCAAGCCAATCCACTCCTGCTCGAATTGCCATCTCGGCGGTTTCTATTGCTTCGTCAATAGTTGTGACATCGAGAGAGATTTGGACGATCGGTTTCATGTCAGATGGACTATCTCCAAAGCAAACAGGTGGGTGGGAATTATTGATGTGAATCGGAAGCTAAGATGCGGATGGACTGGAAGCTTCGGCTTCTGATTGCTCCAAAGCATCCTCGATCAGTTGCAATTGACGCAACAGAGGTGGAGAGTAGGGAGATTTCTTTAATGCGAGTTTTTGCATTCGCATCGCGTTTTCGAAATCACCAAGTGCGAAGTAGCACCGAGCGCAGGTGTCCATTTTTGCGCTGTCATTGGAAATGTTGAGAGATTCTAAGCTGTATTTTAAGGCTCGTGCTTTGTTCCCTCGAGTATTGGAGACTAACCAAGCATATTGATTCAGTTGGTATCCAAGTTCCATTCGGATAGGCTGGCCAAAACGTTTCGCATCCTCCCTCACATCTTGAATAGACTGCTCAATCTGTCGAAGGTTTGCTTCAAGTGTCCGTTCCACTAGATTTCGCCAGGTTTCATCACCATCTGTCTGATACATGGAGATTAGAATATCCACATTGACGGGGTACCTCTGGAAAGCTTGAGCAAGAATAGGTCTCGCTTGCTCCAGATTACCCTGCTCCATCATCGCAAGCGCGGTGTGGTACTGGGCGCTGCTGATGATGAACGAGTAGTTGAACGTGCTCAGTCGAATTAGCTGTTGCTTGAGGTTTGCATCCTTTTGTAGTCGGTCGATCAAAGGGGTGAGTAGTTCAGCAACCTCTTCATGCCGTTGTAGATCAGCAAGCAGTACGGAGAGATCACTTCTCGCCAACGCAGAAGAAATAGAGTCAATCTCCAAAGAGTCAATCATTTGTCTTAACTCTCTCTCTGCCCACTGGAAACGCCCACGCTGAGCCAGCTGGTTTGCGATCTCCCGGTGCATCCTCGCTATCTCTTCAATTTCTCGCGGTTGGACGGATAGCGACGGTTCATTTTCTTCGTCACCCGATGGGATCGGGAGAGGGTTTATCTGAAGAGCCTGCAGGGCAAGTTTTTCACCCCTTAATGGATCTCCAGCAATCTGCTCGGCTTCAGCCGCTCCGTAGAGAAGCATCGGATGTTCATCAAACATCCTCAAATGCTGTTCTTTGAGTTCAAGTACAAATGGGTGAAGCTGATGATCAATGGCCCAAGAGGAGGCTTCAATCAAAGAACGGGTGGTCGGCTCGATTAAATTTTGATTTTCCACTGCCAGAGAAATGGCTTCCGATTGTTGGCCGCTACCGTTCGCTCTGACTGCGCAGAGCCTCACCAGTTTTAAAAGGTGGTCGCGGTTCGGTATCACCTCGTTATCGGCGTCGAGCTTTTGGCGATGAGATAAAATGATTTTTCTCCAAGCACTGGCCGAATATTCGTTTTGAACCAAGTCATTGGCATATTGATGAAGCCAGACATTCGCAGGTCGGCCATTGCTGACCAGCGTCTTTAGGATGGTCTCTCCATGGGAGGCGTTGTTTTCTGCTTCTGCTAACAATTCCTGCTGCATGATTTCCATGGCGGCCAAGAGTCGCAGTCGGTTGGATCTCTCATAGTTTGTGATGCGTACAAGTGCCGCTAGACCTGATCGGTTGGTGAAACTCGCAAGCTTCACGATACGACGTTCACGATCCCGTTCTTCCAATCCTCCATATTCTTGGAGAGTCTCACGAACCTCTTGAGAGTCGCCCTCTTTCGACCAGCTTACATTGAGGCTTGAAATCAAGAATCGTGCGGTCAGGGCGATTTCGTTATCAGGATGAAACTGCGCTGATTGAAGTTGGTCAAAAGCTTCCAGTCCGATTCGTTGCAGGCTCTCCTTTGCGCGGCGGCGGGTAGCGTAGCTTTCGTCTCCTAGCTGTTGAATCAAGGATTCAACTTGATCACGCGACGGACGAGTCTCTGCAGCGAAAGCTTTGGAAGACTGGGTAATCTCTTCAGAGAGCAAGAAGATAAAGATGCAGGCCAAAGCAACCATCCTCGTTCTTCGGAGCTTATTTTGAGATGGTGAAGAGGTTTCGGCGGCCATGGCCGGCTGATGGAGAGCTTTGGCATTACCCTCGGCGAATGGTGACAGTAATGACATATCGACCGATCCTCGTTGAAAGTCATCTAATGATCGTGGCCGCTGCGGTACGGCGGACTGCCATCTCGTCAAAGTCCCCCCGTTCCTTCCTGCAACGCATTCATATTACCTGATCTGCGACCCGGGTGGGTCATGATGGAGAGGCGTTGTCGCCATTATTTATCGATATTACGAAGATTGATAATGTGCCGCCATCGATTTGACTGATTCTGCGATTGCCTCTCTGAATGAATCGGGCTCGAGAACCTCTGCATCGGATGCGAGGGATAATACTTTCGGCAGGAGTTCACGGGGGTGTGATGCAGGAACGGAAAGAATCTCTGTTCCATCCGCTAGGGATTCCAGCTTCTGCTCCGGGTGCCACGGGTCTTCCCGAACCCATGAGGCAGCTCGACCTTTAAGCTTGATCTTGACGATCGTCGGGTCATCTCCTGAAAAAATTCCGATACTGCGCCCCAGATGACTTTCAAGATCGATCGAGGGATCTGGCTTGAAGTATTCATCCAAAGCTTTGGCATGTCGAAAACGATCTAATTTCCAGTGTCGCAGACGCTCTGACGAATCCTCGACTTCCTCGGCAGCGGCAACCACATAAATGCTACTTTGGTAGACAGCCAAACCGTAAGGTTCAATGCGACGCACCGACGACGGCTTTCCCACTGACTCGTATTCGATCTCAACAATGCGATGTTCCACCACCGCTCGGTTAATCGTCTTGAGGATACCGGCTTGATCTTCGTAGCTCTTTCTTGGACTCCCAAAGACGTGAAGCGATTTTCGATAGCGGGCGTAATGATCAAAGACGCCATTGGGGACAGCTTCTTGGATCTTGTTCCAGAATGTTTCGATACCCTGCCAGTACTGCGTTCCCAAAAGAGGAAACAACAGTTCTCGTCCGATCGAGAGCGCAATCAATTCGGTGGCTGAGATACCCACTTCATGAACGCTATTGTTGTTTTGCCCGAGCTTATAAACCTTACCGCGTTCCAGAGTTTCTGTTTGAATATCAAACCCTGCAGCCTGTAAGGCTTCGACATCGCGACGAACCGTTCTGCCATGAAGGGTGGAAAGACCCAGGTCCGCAACGAGATCACCTCGTAGTTCTTCAAGCGTGCGTCCAAACCTCGAAAACTCGAGTAGTTGCAGGAGTTTATGCTGACGAATCAGTTGTTCGTTTCTAGCCATCTACCCTTTATTCTCAATTCGCGTTATCGGTGAAAGTTGGATAGGAAGATCCAAACTTTCTCGCTTCAATTACAGAATTTAACTGCGGTTTGGTTTCTAGCCACCGATGGGTGATGGCTAGCGTGCCGTTTTAAGCTTTG
>JAYYHM010000369.1:0-5086 GCA_036148415.1 Planctomycetota bacterium | reverse complement strand
TGCCGCTTTAATCCGCTGAATCTTGCCCTTACCTGTCATCATGAAGATTTCATCTTCATCGGTAACTCGAGCGATTCCGATGACCTCTCCGTTACGATCACTGGTGCGAATGTCTCGCAATCCCTTTCCGCCTCGCTTTTGAGTTCGATACTTCGCGCTCGAGCCGATCTCTTCCTCAGATGCGGCATCCATTTCACCATCAGCAGAGGATGCATTTGGCCCAAAGGATGTACGTTTGCCGTAGCCGTTTTCACAAACCGTTAACAGACTTGCATTGGGATCTGCCACAACCATTCCAACGACCCGATCATCATCTAAGAGAGAAATCCCCTTGACTCCGGATGTGTTTCGACCCATCGGGCGTGCATCGGATTCACGGAAGCGAATTGCCATTCCCTTAGCGGTTACGAGAATGACTTCATCACCTGGCCCGACCACGGCAGCATCAACCAGTTCATCTCCCTCACGAAGCTTGATCGCAATGATGCCGCCACGTTTGGGCCTGCTGTACTGTTCCAATGGCGTCTTCTTGACTAGACCACTGCGCGTAGCCATCACCACGTAATATCCCTCTTGATCGAAATCGCGAACGGCAAGACATTCCGCGACCTTTTCTTCATCCTCAAGATTGAGGAGATTCACAATCGCTCTTCCCTTACTGGTACGTGGTAATTGGGGAAGATCGTAGACCTTCTGCCATCGCACCTTACCGGTAGTCGTCAAAAACAATAGGTAGGCATGCGTGCTAGCTACGAATAGGTGATTAATCGGATCTTCTTCATCCGTCTTCGCTCCCCGAAGCCCCTTACCCCCTCGTCGCTGCGTGTTGTACTGGCTTGAAGGAGTTCGCTTGATGTAACCCTGATGAGTAATAGAGACTACCATCGTCTCTTCAGTGATGAGATCTTCGAGATTGATATTCCCGAGTTCCTCGGTGGAGATTTCCGTTCGACGTGCGTCACCAAAGCGTTTCTTAATCTCCTGTAGGTCATCCTTGATAATGCCGTAAATCCGCTCGGAACTACCGAGAATGTCAACGTAGTCGGCAATTTCCGTAAGCAAACTTGCATGCTCGTCAGTAAGCTTTTCCTGCTCAAGATTCACCAACTGCCCTAAACGCATCCTTAAGATTTCATCGGTCTGGACACTGGTTAGTGAGTACGAGGAAGCTTCACCTCTCTCAAGTGCGAACTGATTAAAACCTTCCTCGCCAAGAGCTTTCTTCATCATCGATGCAGGACATTCAACCCCCATCAACCGCTGCTTGGCCTCCGCCTGCGTGCGACTCTCACGAATATTCCGAATGATCGCGTCGATATCCGCCAATGCGAGGAGCAAACCTTCAACGGTGTGCTTCCGCCTTCGTGCTCGTGCAAGCAGGAACTGCGTTCGCCGACGAATCACGTTGACACGATGTCGTATGAACTCGGTCAACATTTCCTTCAGAGTGAGCTCTCGTGGCTTCCCATCAACTAGCGCAAGGAAAATAATCGAGAAGGTCGATTGCAGTGGCGAAAACTGATAGAGCTGATTGAGAACCACATCGGGATCCGCGTCACGTTTCAGCTCAATGACCAAGCGAACCGGCTCCTTCAGATCGCTTTCATCGCGAATGCCGGAGATTCCTTTGATCTTATCCCCGTTGACCAAATCAGCTATTTTCTTAACCACCCCGTCCCGGGTTTGCTGGTATGGAATCTCAGAAACGAGAATTCTGAACCGATTACCTTTTAACTCTTCCGTTGTGCAACGGGCCCTCAGGACAATGGTACTCCTTCCTGTTCGGTAGCCACGCCAGATTCCAGAACGACCACAGATAATACCTCCGGTAGGAAAGTCAGGACCGGGAACGATTGCAAAAAGTTCTTCAGTGGAAATATCGGGACGATCGATCAATGCGATAACAGCGTCGCATATTTCAGTCGGATTATGGGGAGGAATACTGGTTGCCATTCCAACGGCAATACCGCCGGAACCATTGACCAGCAAATTCGGAAACTTACTCGGTAAAACGGTAGGCTCTGTCCTCGCCTCGTCGTAGGTTGGGATGTAATCCACCGTATCTAACTTGATATCATCAAGCATCGACGCGGCGACCGCGCTAAGGCGAGCCTCGGTATATCGCATTGCAGCAGGAGGTAGTCCGGCGATACTACCAAAGTTACCTTGCTTATCAATTAGCATCCTTCGCATATTCCACTCTTGGGCCATGCGAACGAGAGTCGGATAGATCACACTCTCCCCGTGGGGATGATAATTGCCGGAAGTGTCACCAGAGATCTTTGCGCACTTAACTCGCTTACTGGAAGGACCAAGACTCAGATCATTCATTGCGACAAGGATTCGCCTTTGACTTGGCTTCAACCCATCGCGCACATCGGGGAGCGCTCGACTTACGATCACGCTCATCGCGTAGGTCAAATAGCTATCCCGCAGCTCATCCTCGATCGGCATATCGAGCATGCGAAACGCTCCCGGACCCGAGCCAGAATTAGGATCCTCGGGATTCGGAGATACATCCTCCGGCGTTCCATTTTGGTCAGTACCGTCGTCGTCAGCCAATGCGAAAGTCCTAAGATGAGAGAGTCAGAAGCCGCTGCGAAAAGCCGGTCTTCTCGTCCATAAAAGTGTAGCCGATTTACCTTTTTCCCACAACGACCCAAGCACTCTTAGTCCACATCGCAACTCGTTACCGGACATCAACTTGCGACCGCAAAAACATCGTAAAATCCGTGTCCCAGAAACATGGATTCAGAAGCACCACAATCATCTCCCCCAATCGGGCTTCGGCATGCACCAAGGCGGGTTGCTGTGTCCTCACTGATCCGCTGAAAAAGTGGGAACCGTTGTTCACACTGCTGACAGAATTACCAGCGGATCTTGATTGCGCTGGTGTCCAAAACGGAGACCTTTTAGCGTTGAACTCTGGCATTCCCTTTCCAGATACTCCACACCTGATCCTCATCCGCCGGCTGGCCATAGTCGGTGTACATGGTTGCTGCCAGAGCACCGGTGGCCCATCCAAATTGAGTACTCTTTTCGGCATCCCATTGATTCAGAACACCGTATAACAAGCCGCCAACAAATCCGTCACCACCCCCGATACGATCCAACACTCCAATTTCGCGTGGTTTCACGATGTGCCAATCCTCTCCGCTGGAAACGATCGCACCCCACATGTGGCTATTTGCACTTTCAACTTCTCGAAGTGTAGTTGCGAATAGACTCGCATTGCCATACTCCTGCTTCACTCGCTGAATCATCTCTTTGAAACCATCGATTTTTGCGCCGATGTCTTCACCACCTGCCTCAGGTCCTTCGATATCCAAGCAGAGCTGAAAATCTTCTTCGTTACCGATGAGTATATCAGAGAGACTTGCAATCTCCTTGAAGGCAGCTGACAGTTCCGCTTCACGACCTCGCCAAAAAGATGCGCGATGGTTGAGATCAAAAGAAATTCTCGCGCCGTGCTTCTTGGCTGCTCGGGCTATCTCAAGACAAAATTCGCTCGCATCTTCAGACAGTGCGGCAATCAGACCGGACATGTGAACAATCTTCGCACCGTCCTTCGCAAATATCCGATCGAGATCAAAATACTTGACGTTCAATTGACGACCCACTTCACCTGCGCGATCATTCTGGACTCGAGGACCTCGCGTTCCCCATCCACTATCCGCCATATTGATCTGATGACGTACACCCCAAGGCGTATCCTGCTCAAATTCAGGACCTTCATAATCCATGTGGCGTCTTGCAAGATCGTCTTTGATTAAACGTGCGACGGGGCTGTCCTTTACGAAAGCAGTCAAAATCTTGACAGGTAACCCTAAAAAGGAAGATACACTCCCAACATTCGACTCAGCGCTTGTCGCCTGCATTTTGAACGTGTCACTGCAGTGGAAGGGTTGATGATCCACTGGTGTCAAGCGTGTGCCCATACTGGTCGGGATTACTAAGGAGTACTTTGCATCTTCGCGTAATTCAATCATAGATAGGCCTTTTGAACGGCAAGGGTTTTTAAATGTTATTTGGCAGTTTGATCCCCAATGCGACGACTAACTCAAAACAGCAGAATTATAGTGGTGCTCACACTTCATGATTAGCGGTGATTGACAGGAAAAGTAGTAAGAGTCCTGCCCTATTCTCTAAATAAAGGTTGAAAAAAAGTCGCTTTCATCGAGGTTTTAAGTCGATCTTTTCAAACCATCTTAGATAGTTACCGAGGCAAAGCCACCGTCGACGGCTATGTTCTGCCCCGTTACAAAAGATGAAGCTTGACGACTCGCAAGCCAGATCGCAACACCCGCCAATTCTTCTGGCTTACCGAACCTTGCCATGGGCGTGTGACCGATGATCTGTCCACCTCGCTCGGTATAACTTCCATCGTCATTGAAAAGCAATTTGCGGTTCTGTTCAGCTGGGAAAAAACCCGGACTGATTGCATTCACCCTCACTCCAGTGGTCGCCCACTCTCGAGCCAACCAAAGGGTGAAGTTGATAACAGCAGCCTTGGCGGCAGAGTAGGCCACTACGCGTGAAAGTGGAATCATTCCGGACATGGAGGCAATATTGATCACACTCCCGACTCCCGCATCCAGCATATCAGGACCAAATACTTGAGAGGGCAACAAAGCTCCCCCAACCAGATTGAGGTCGAAGACATCTCTCCAAGCTTCAAGAGGCAACTTGCAGATCTCGCCTCCGGGAGGGATCGTTGCGTCGGGTCGATTACCTCCAGCCGCATTGACTAAGACCGTAGCACACGAACCCGACCACGTATTGATTGCTTGACGCGCTTCGTTCAGCGAGTCAGCATCAAGACCGTCAGCAGCAAAGAACTTCGCTACCCCACCCGCTGCTTCAATCTTTGACGCTCGTGCTGCGCCGCGTTCAGCGTTTCTACCGACCACCGCAACCTTTGCACCTGCAGCGGCCAAGGATTCAGCCATCATTCCACCGAGTTCCCCAGTACCGCCGATCACTACTGCTACATCGTTATTCAGTTCGAATAGATTGGTCATCAAATCAGTCACTTGCTTTCGTTGTGATACAAACAATCGCTCTGAAAAATCTCTGAGCGACTGCA
>JAYYHM010000368.1:0-3091 GCA_036148415.1 Planctomycetota bacterium | reverse complement strand
TCCTGTGACCCACCAACATCCTCATGTTGATTGGGAACGCGACAAAGAAAGATTTCGTGAAACCACATTGAACTCTCTGAGCGCGATAGGATTGAGTGATATCCGTGATCGCATTCGCGTTGAACACTGCATCACACCCATGGATTGGCAAGATCAGTACGCGATTTACCGGGGTGCCACCTTCAACCTAGCCCATAATCTGGGCCAGATGCTTCATCGTCGTCCTCGAAATCGCTTCGAAGAATTGGATGGGGTCTATCTCGTGGGTGGCGGAACCCATCCGGGTAGCGGTTTACCGGTCATCTACGAGTCGAGTCGAATCACGAGCAAACTACTACTTGACGACCTCAGTCGCCACTGAGGGAAACCAAAACGAATCAGGTTGAACGGTTGTTGGTCCCCGCAATCAATCTGCCAGAACGGTCACGTGAACATTCCTGAACCAAACCTGTTTCCCGTGATTCTGGAAACCAATGCATCCAGATTTTGCCCGAGCATTGAGAGGTTTCGTAAATTTATTGGAAGTGCCATCAGGATTTTTCCCAGCCTGATTCCAACGCCGCAAATCGATTTCGTTGACAATCTGATTGTTCATCTCCACTTTCACGAGAGACCCTCGACAGGTGAGACGCAATCGATTCCATTGCCCGTTTGCACGAGGGAGATGCGGTGTTGGCGCTTGGCAATCATAAAGTGCGGCATTACTTTTTTTGGGTTCAGGTGTCACACCCTCTCGCTGAATCCCTTGATCATCCAACAATTGAATCTCAAAACCTGATTGGACCGGATCGATTGGATCGGTACGAAAAAACACTCCACTATTGGCAAGCGGTGAAAGCCGATACTCGAGATCGAGTACAAAATCTGAGAAGGATTCACGAGTCCAGATATATCCCATCCCACGAATCTTCTTCTTTCCACTGTTTTGAATCACCTCTTCCATTTGGCAGGTCAAATGGCCATCTTCATCTACCACCCAAGCGTTTTCCCGGAATTCCCAAGCTTCCGTCAATCGACCATCGAAAAGAGTGAGAGACTCTTTCGTTTTCCTCGCCTCATCACTGAGAATCAATTTCGGTGATCCAATGATGAGAACTAAAAAAATGGAAGCAAGTACCAGCAGTGGGTGTGTGTTTTTCAGCATCGCTGAATGAGACGGCATCTGACTGTCCTCTGAGGTGATCATTCATTACCAGTAGTCTTTGAACCTATCGACAACTTGGGATTCTCATGATGGCGAGTCGCATCTCGTCCCGTCTTCTTGGCAAGATTTCGATGGAAAGCATCGGTCAAATTGATACCACTCTGATTAGCTAAACAAATGGTGACGAATAAGACATCTGCCAATTCGTCTGCCAAATCACCTGGCTCTTGACCTTTCTTGTACGACTGTTCACCACAGGTGCGTGAAAGAATTCGAGCCACCTCTCCTACTTCCTCGACCAGTTGAGCCAGGTTGGTCATCTCGTCAAAGTAACGTACACCGATCGTCTCAATCCACTGATCCACCGTCTCCTGAGCAGCTTTCAAAGTGAGTGCATGAGGAGTTTCAGAACTATCAGAATTGGTAACTTCCACTACGAATCTCACGCTCTAAAGAAGATCAAACGACGGTCCAAATGACACCTTAGATCCTATTGTCGATCGATAGAGATCTACGTGATGCAATCAAAAAAATCTTGCTACCGAAAGCTACTCAGCCAACAACAGATAGGTACCACTCTTGCCTGCTACCGCGATATCCACCTTCTGATCCTCATTCAAATCAGTAGTGACAATTTGCAAGCCACAGCCAACGTGTCCTTCTTCGATGGTATGACGTTTAAAGGTCAACTCGGTTTGACTCCACTGATAATAGTAGAGACACGGCATTTCCATCCCACCAGGATCTCGTCCATTGTGACCAAAGTATCGCTTCCCAGTAATCAATTCTGGCTCCCCATCACCCGTCACGTCTGCCCAAGCCAAAGTATGGGGCTGGCTATAACTTTTATCGATCATGTGCTCATTCCACTGTAATTTACCCTCCGAATCGGCCCCCTTATTTTCCCACCACAGCAAGCCGTAATCGTGCCCTTTACCGTGAATTAAATCGCCATCACCGTCGTGATCAAGATCCACAACAATCATCGGTACGCTGGCATGCAGCTCCCAATCAGCGTGAAAGGTCCAAGGCTTACTCCAGGGATCTTGATCAGGTTGCTCATACCATCCTTGACCCAAGAGCAAATCCGCTTTTCCATCACCGCTAATATCTCCGATTGCCATCCCGTGGCCATTTCCTTTTTCACCAAGCTGATGGGGCAAGAAATCAAATAAGGCACCATTCTCCGCAGGTTTATCTCTTTCGACTAACCTCCAAATTACCGCTGGCACATTTTTCTTCCAGCTATTGACCAACCATTCGGGTCTTCCATCACCATCCACATCATGCATTAACTGTCCTTCGTTGCTCGTGTTACCGGTATCCGCAAGAAGGTGTTGAGTCCATTGCTTCCCTAACCGCAGTGCTTCTTCGCCAGGATTCTCATACCAGTAGACCTCGGTGGGTATAAAGGAGCCGGCAATCACATCCAATCGGTCATCACCATTCATATCGAACAGATAATCTCCGTTGCTTTGCACGTATCCATTCCAATCCTCGATGTTACGCAACGGTCGAGGCGCCCAATCACCGCCCTTATACCAATTTCGACCGGCTACCAGATCTTTGACACCATCACCGTCTATGTCACCACAAGCAATCCCTTCATTTGCGTCAAGATGCAACAGTCTAGGAATAAATTTTGGAGTCGATGGTTCCGCTTGAACACCGGAAGCCAACAGCAAAAAAGCAACGAAACTCAATACTCTCGACCTTCGCATGGATATCCTCGTCAGACGGATCAAGACCTCTTCATCGTCTCCATTTAGTATGGACCAAAGAAGGCCTTCTTTTGAAAAACAATCAGGCATGGACAGGGTAGTCTTAGGGCGTCACTCTTAGTTCTCTGAGAGAGAAAGATCTCCAAACCAAAATCTCTCCTATCATGCAAGCGACTAGGTTTAGAGTAAGCACACGCTCCAGCGATTAGTATATCCTGTGAACTCT
>JAYYHM010000367.1:0-9522 GCA_036148415.1 Planctomycetota bacterium | reverse complement strand
GCGTTTTGTCGAATTGATCACGAAGGCTTCTTAGGCGGCGCTCAGCTTCCGCGGCCTTACCATCAGCAAGATCAATGATCGCGAGATCTAGGGACGCTGGGTCAGAGTATCGCGAGTGACTGCGACTTACTTTTTCCAGGGCTGTACGAGCCGCATCAATCTTGCCGATTGCAAATAGATCGCTAGCAGAGTGAAGTCGTTTGAAGGGCGTGCTACATCCAGGCAGAATCAGAATACCAATAATCATCCAAAGCTTGATCACGTCGGATCTTTGGTTGAATCGATCTCTTCTGTATTCTAATTCCATGATCTGTTTCCGACTCGAACATGTGGTGTGGTAAAACGCACCACTTTCAGCTCAAGCTAATGGTGCTTTGACCTACTGGATGAAACCAAAATGCCACCACTTGGCAGCTACATTCTTGCTGTACCCTTTGCGTATTTCAGCAGATTCTTTGATTGAATCACCATTCTCCAGATTGACCAGCTCGAGGGTTAAGAGATAGTTACGTTGGCTGGTCTTGTTGCGGTCGGTCGTTCCGCTCGTGATGGTCGCATAAAGGAGGTAATCGACCGGAGTACCTTGTTGTCCCAAAGCGGTTGCAAATTGCTTACGGTTATCTGGTAAGAAAAGTGAATCAGGCCGCAGTCTTGTTTCACGCAGTGCGGCGTCCACCAAGCGGCGACTGATGCCTCGGAATGCTTCGGTCGCATCGACCTGCATGTCGATGCGTTCATAAAGTTGATCTTTAAAGTCGCCAAGTTCCTCCGCACTCTTGTTCTCAACCCCGATAAAGCAAACCGTAGCTGTGCCATCGGCTAAGGATGATCCGACTTGAGAAGAGAGAACCGGAGGTGGTGAACCGTCGGTGAAATTTACTGCTTGAATAGGTGACGGACATCGACCAAGTAGTTTAGAGACTGCTTGGTCGACAAGCGGGTTCCATGTGGCTGCCCCAGCGGTATGGCTACCTATCAGGTCATCCTCGTTATTCGAAAGAATATGCCCGTACTGACTTGCACAACCCACCGAAGCGATCAACAGGATGGCAGGGGCGAGTAATCTTTGGGTATTTATGATTTTCATTTCCGTCGATTCCTAAGGCGATGCAGCTGGGGACGCCTCACCGCTGTGTCACGATGTGAAGCACGAGTGTTGGGCAGATTAAGATTCATCGACAGAAAACACTTTTTTTGCCGTCTGAACCCCTGATCCATAGCAAAACGGCTCCGGTCGAGCCAAGAGCGTTCGAAGCGTTGGGGTAGGGAGTGAAAAAGCTGAAGGGAGATCGACGCGGTGGAATGACTAGGATTTATCTCTGTCAGGAGATGGGAAACCTCGTAAAACCCGAAAAAATCCACGTCATCGGAGGTTCCTCTCCATCGCAGTTGCTCCTTTTCATGTGAATGTCAGATTATGGTGGACTCTCTACTTGCCTATCTTTTCCAGTTTGTATGCAATGTTGTTGTTTTGGTGCTCAGAAGAAGAAAGTATGCTGTACGCCTCCCGCGATTGATGTTCCAACTGAAGCTTCCATCAAATTCGGTCTGCAAACTTCCGCTTTGCTGCTGATTTGATAAAACAGTTTGATCAGTCCAAGGTGGAAAACCGATGCTAGCTTTTGAGCCAACTGGACTTTGAATCCTATCCAATGCGTACGCAAACTTCCGTTCTCACACCAACGGTGTCAGCGAGGTTGGGTAGCTATTAAAAAAGATTGAAAGCAGCACGGATTGGTGGTTGGTGCTGCTAAGCCTCTCCAATGTTTTATTTCATTAATCCCTAGCGAATCTGATTCTTCTCCATGTCTGTGACCTCCCTTGTACCTGATCTGTTTGCAAGTGAACAACTCGCTCCAGGAGCGACCTTAGCTACTGGATTCCCGGCTACGGTCGAACTCGAGGATAAGTTGTCATCTCCCAAATCGGTGGATGATGATGACCTCGATGAGGATGAAGACGAGGAAGACAATGGGGATAGCTTTGGGGACGATGACGAAGATCCAGATGATGGTGATGGTGGATTTCAAGATGGTCTGGATGATGATGAGGAACTCGACAGCTTTGATGACATCGACGAAGATGACTTCGATGATGACTTCGATGACGATTTCGAGGAGGAGAAGGAAGACGATTATGAGATCGAAATCGAAGATGAGATTAGCGCCGAGTTCGGCTTGAGTGGTAATGATGAGGATGATGAAGAAGAAGAGGATGATGAACTCGACGACTTCGACGACTTCGATAATATCGATTGATCCTCAGTGAGAGGAAACTCGCCGAGCATTCATGAGGAGTGCTGCTGGAAGTATCTAGGAGATGAACTCAGAGTTGTCTTTCTTGAGGTTCGTTGAACTGTTAGCCTGCCACCCGACGAGATCTCACACGAGCAAAGTATTCGGGGTTCTTGGTTCATCCAATCCGCTGACATGCACGACGAAGAGACCACTGCCAAAAATTCTTCACAACTCGACATAGATAATTCTGTACGCGGTGTGCATCTCTGCCATGAACTGGTTAAGCTTCTGATCCGTTGATGACGTAGATTCAAAGTTGCTTCGCCTTCACCGTTCCCCCCAGAGCAAGATAATCGGGGGATGTCACGATCAAAGGTCCGTCTAATGATGACTCGCTGCATTTACTCATTTATTGCTCTACATCTCTTGTCCGCGTGGCTGTTGGTTTTGCATGTTGAGGCTGAAGTCTTGCCGACAGAGAACGAGAGCAAAAAAGCCAATGTTCTTCTACTCTGTATTGACGATTTACGTCCCGAGTTAGCTTGCTACGGTAAAAAGTACATCCATTCACCGAATATCAATCGTCTGGCGGAATCGGGAAGACTGTTCCGGCGACACTATGTTCAGGCACCCACTTGTGGAGCATCAAGGTACACGATGTTGACCGGGCAGTATGGGTCGCCCGGGAATGATGCGTTGTTTGTTCGTGCGAGAAAACAATCCCTGCCGAGTATGCCGGAGTGGTTTCGACAGCACGGCTACACGACCGTTTCTGTGGGTAAGGTTTCTCACCATCCCGGTGGCCGAGGTGGGCCCGATTGGAACGATGATGACAACATCGAGATGCCCAGCGCGTGGACACGACACATTCATCCTTCAGGACCTTGGCAACATCCGCGTGGAGCAATGCATGGTCTTGCTAATGGTGAAATCCGCGTCAAAGCCGGTGAGATGGATGTATATCAATCCGTTCAGGGCGGAGATGAAATTTATCCAGACGGCTACACGGTGGATGAAGCACTCAGGCAACTCGATCAGCTTACAGCTAGTGAGGCGACACCATTTTTTCTTGCCGTTGGAATCCTCCGCCCCCATCTCCCATTTGGCGCTCCAGCGAAGTACATGAAGCCTTATATTGGAGTTGAATTACCACCGATTCCTCACCCTAAACGGCCAGCTGGAAAGACGACGTGGCATGGTTCCGGCGAGTTCATGAAGTATAACCGCTGGGGACGAAATCCAAACGTGGATGCTTCCTTTGCTGAAGAGGTTAGGCGGCATTACGCGGCATGTGTTAGCTATGCAGACGCGCAGGTTGGAAGAGTAATGGAGCAACTGGAATCGAGTGGCGCTCTAGATCATACAATCGTTGTCTTGTGGGGTGATCATGGCTGGCATCTTGGTGAACACGCGATTTGGGGTAAACACGCATTGTTTGAAGAGTCGTTGCACTCACCATTGATTATTTCTGCCAAGGGACTGACGAACGCGGGTCAACCCTCCGATGCGATTGTTGAATCGCGCTCTCTGTTTCCAACACTCTGTGACCTGGCAAATCTTCCGAAGCCGGAACATATCGCCTCTTCCAGCATGCTTCCAATGATCCAGCAGCCAGAGGCGACTGGCGGAGTGGCGATTTCTTACACAAAAAGCGCAAAAACGATCCGCGATGAAAGGTTTCGTCTAATCACACACCGCGATGGTGCAATCGAGCTTTATGATCACGAATCGAAGGAGAAAGAAACCCGTAATGTTGCAGAGGCGTATCCGCAGGTAATCAAGGAACTGAGCGAAAAGCTGGAACTTGGTTTGCTTGAAGGCAGATAAGCATTACCCAGTGCGTCAGTTTCCCATATCAATTGAGATCTGGGCGAAAAAGTGGGGAATGGACGATGAATGCATCTCAGAATATTAAGTCGTGTATTCGGAATTGAATTCTACGTAAGCGGTAGTCAAGTCGCTCGACCAGTATCTCGCTCGGCCTTGTCCATTTCCAACTCGAAGAACGATGGGCACTTCTCGATGACTCTTCATTTTGTCACTGAGTTCAGAAGCGTCAAATTCCGCTGGGGACCCATTCTGGTAAATCGTTTTCCCGCAAAGCTCTAGGCTCGTCAGTTCAGGATCAATGGACGCTGTGGCGCAGCCTGCGGCCGACACAATTCGTCCCCAGTTGGGATCACTGCCCGTGATTGCTGTTTTGACTAGCTGACTCGCAGCAACCTTTTCCGCGATTTCAAAAGCATCGTTGTCATCTCTCGCACCAAGAACTTCAATGGCCATGATGTATTGGGCTCCCTCCCCATCCAGAACAATCTGTTTTGCTAAGTCTGTAAACAGGTCGTTCAGCTCCTCTTGAAAGACGGCGAAGGATTCATCACCCAGTGTTACCTTGGCATCTCCGCTCGCGAGCAATAGTACCGTGTCATTTGTGCTCGTATGGCCATCGACACTAATTCGATTGAAGCTTTCGTCGGTAGCTGTCTTCACCATTGAATTCGCTTGAGTCTGCGAGAGTTGGATATCGGTGGTAATGACCGCTAACATCGTCGCCATGTTGGGAGCAATCATTCCGGCGCCTTTGGCCATGCCTAATATCTCCACCTGTGTACCGTCAACGACCAATGACCTGCTGGCCACTTTACTTGATTGATCGGTGGTGCAGATCGCATCTGCGGCCGATAGAAAATGTTCGGCTGTGGGATGGAGCTTGTCGAAGGCGCTATCGATTCCTTGGCGGATTTTTTCCATGTCGAGGTTGACTCCGATCACACCGGTGCTCAATACCAGCACTTGATCTGGATCAACTTTTAGCAGGTTCGCTAACTGTTGGCACATTAACGCTGCATCTTCAAGGCCCTGCTGACCTGTACACGCGTTCGCATTCCCGCTGTTGGCAACTACTGCCTGGATCGATCTCGAGGGCGTTTTCCTGCGAGAATTTAACACAGGAGCTGCAACGATCTGATTTTGGGTGTAGACACCGCTCGCGGTGACTGGGTGGTCGGCTACCACTAACGCGATATCCTTTTTGCCACTGGCTTTTAAGCCACAGGCGATACCCGCAAATCGAAATCCACGAGGTAGGATTAGGGCTTCATCAAAGGTTGAGGCTGAGGCTTTAGCGGACTGGCTCATGATGATTAGGTTCGCGGTGTTACTGCGTTTGTGGGTGAACGATGCATTGATCAACAATGCTGGCTGGATTTTGGTAGATTCCCCGCTTCACTGCGAGTGGAAAAACGAGAGCTTGCGCTTTTGGGGGCGAAATCGATGTTTTCGAGGCGAATTCAGCGTTTTCGCTCTCCAATTCGCGTGTTTTCTAGCAGGGTGGCAGCAATTGACTCCCTCAAATAATGCGAAAATATGGCGGAGGTTTTCCTCGGCAGAACCCTTTTAGGGAGTTTTTCAAGTTTTGTCGAACCAAAACTTGAGTGCTTCTTCATGGCGGGCGGGAGTTCGGATACAACTCTCGGGGGAATCGCAAAAAAAATTTGGGGCGATTCCTTAGAGTCTCGATTTCCTGAACGTACAGAGATAAGAAGAGCAATATGATGGCGAATGCTTCAGCCGACTCTGTAACTGTCGATACTGTGGAGGTCCAGGAGGCTCGTCCTCTCGCGAACAAAGCCATTGTCGAAGTAGAGGGTCTCAGCAAGCACTACGGTGATTTCACTGCTCTATCCAACTGCACTCTTAAAGTTGATCCGGGTTCTGTCTTTGGTTTGTTAGGCCCGAACGGCGCTGGCAAGACAACCCTGATTCGATCTTTACTCGGCTTTCTGAAACCGTCCAGCGGCAGAGCAACTGTTTGTGGGTATGATCCACAGATTGCTGGTGTCGAGCTGCGCAAGCAAGTGGCTTATCTACCAGGTGATGCTCGATTGCCTCGCCATATGCGTGGTACGGGAGTGCTGCGGTTTTTTTCGGAGATGCATCCCTCGGGGAATCTGGAGAGGAGTCGGAAAATTGCAGATCGGCTTGAGCTCAATCAGAAACGGCATGTCGCCTTCATGTCCACGGGGATGAGGCAAAAACTTGCTTTGGCTGTCGTGTTATCCCTCAATACTCCTCTCCTCATCCTTGACGAACCGACAGCTAATCTTGACCCGACCGTGCGTGCAATTGTGCTCGATCTAGTTCTGGAGGCTCGCGACGCTGGACGAACCGTCGTCTTCTCTTCGCATGTGCTTAGCGAAATCGAGCAGACGTGCGATAGGGTTGCTTTTTTGAGGCAGGGGAAACTAGCTCTCGAGCTCAATATGCGTGACCTGCATCAACGTCATCGGGTTTGGGGGCTCTCTTCAGAGTCAAAACTCCCTATTCCCACTGGTGAATCTGGACACCCTTCTTCCCAGACAGATTCAGAAATCCAAACCCCAAAGGTAACCGTCGTACCGAACGCAATCGCTGACCCTGAGCACACATCGAGCTATCAGTATCGGATCGATCTTTCCGGGAATCTCGGGCAGTGGTTGCCTTGGTTGCAGGATTTGCCGATTGAGCGAATGAGAATCGAACCACTGGGATTACGGGCAATTTATGATGCTGTGCATTTCGGTGAAGACTTTTCGTTGGGGGGATGCTGAACATGTTCCATCGCATCTTAATCCGTAAATACATCGGGCAATCCTCGACGCTATTCTTCGCCTGCGGGGCCGCCCTGTTTGCCTTCGCCTGGGTACGTGTTTGGGTGGTAAGTCTTCTGGATATGGCACAATTTCAGACGATTCTCGAGCAGTTTCGTGAGTTTGAGAAATTCGCACCGATCGATTTTGATGCTTTGTTTACCTATCCGGGACGGGTAGGCATGACCTTTGATGAACCGATTGTCATTTTCTGTACGGTGATCTGGTGTTTCGCGCGTGGGAGTGATGTGGTCAGCGGTGAACTGGGACGCGGCACACTGGAGATGACACTTGCACAGCCGGTCAGCCGTTCATCATTGCTTTTCTCCCATGCCATGGTCTCGATCGGAGGTCTTGTGGGTCTATGTCTGCTTGTCTGGGCAGGTGTGACCATGGGCGTTCACTTCACTTCCGTGACGGAGTCCGTAGAGCCTCCCAGCTTTCGGTTGCCTTGGGTTAATATGGATATCCCGTTAAGTTTGACAGAGAAGAGCAGCGTGACCGTTCCGTTAAGTGAACGAGTCGATGTAGCAACCTACACCGCGTCGACCTTCCACCTCTTTTGCTTTGGTTTCTTCTTGTTGGGTCTCGCTTCCTTCTTCAGTTCTATCGATCGTTACCGATGGCGAACCGTTGGGGCTGTCGTTTCCGTTTACGTGGCGCAGTTGGTCATGTTCGGCCTCGGTAAGGCAGCCGAATCGCTGCAGTGGCTTCTTTCGCTTACATTTTTCAGTTGTTACAAGCCTCAGAAGATGACTTCACTGGTGGGTCAGGATGGGCTGGCGGCACCTTGGAGCTTGACAGTGACTCTTCCTGATGGAGCTCTACCGCCTTTGGTGTATCCCCTCGTGTTGGTTGCTTTGGGGGCTCTTTTCTACCTTTTGGCTTGGACATGCTTCTGCAAGCGTGATCTACCAGCCCCGCTTTAGCTCACCGCCCTGCAAAGTGATCTTAGGCTTGTTATGCTAATGAGCCCCGGAAACCTTACCGCAACCATCCTATCTACAGGGAATGGGCGCTCCGCAATCTTTGCTTTCACCCAACTGGCTTAACCAGAGCCAATTTCACCATTGATTTTTGATACTTACATGAAATTCAACTTGATCAAATTTTCTCTTCTACCCGTGTTTGTTCTCTTCGTGGTCGGTAGTGAGTCGCTGACCAGCACAGCCCAGGCACAGGTTGCAAAGCAACAGTCTGCAAAGTGGGATCCACCACCGGCGCTTGAAGAAATTGATGAAGTGATCAAGGAGTATGTGAAACGTGGCCGAGCTTCCGGCGCTGTCACTTTGGTAGCCCATCAAGGTAAGGTCATTCATCTCGGTGCTGTGGGAATGAGAGATATCGCTGCGGGCAAACCCATGCATCGTTGGAGTCGATTTGCCATCGCGTCCATGACGAAGCCAATGACGTCAACGGCCGTGATGATTCTTGAGGACGAGGGCAAGTTAAGTGTTGATGATCCAATCGAAAAATATCTACCCGAATTTAAAAATCCAAAGTTGAAAGATGGTCGCGAGCTTGCTCGTCCCTTGACCATTCGCGATGCACTGACTCATACCTCCGGGATTGTCGGTGAACAGGTATTCCAAGGTTCGTTGGAGGAACACATTAAGGAGGTAGCATCGCGTGATCTTGGTTTTCAGCCCGGTGAAAAATGGCAATATGGTCCGGGTGTGAGCGTGGCGGGGCGTGTCGTTGAAGTCGTCTCCGGTCAACCGTTTGAGGAGTTTATGCAGGCGAGGATTCTCACTCCCTTGAGGATGAAAAATACGACTTTCCGACCTGATGCACAGGGACTGAAGAACCTAGCTGTGATTTATCAACCGGATGAAGATTCCGATCAACTTGTTGACGCAGGAAACTGGATTTCGAGTTATTCTGAGGACGATGGGCCTAATCCGTCCGGTGGTCTGGTTTCAACCGCGTATGAGCTATTTCGCTTCTACCAAATGATTCTTAATGGTGGGAAACTAGGTAGGAATCGTCTCCTTTCATCCGACGCAGTCAAGAAAATGATCTCACCACAGGTGGGTGAATTGGAAACGGGATTTACTGCTGGAAATACTTGGGGTTTGGGTTGGTGTATCGTGAAAGAGCCTCAGGGGGTAACGGCAATGGTGTCAGAGGGTACGTATGGTCATGGAGGTGCTTTTGGTACTCAGGGTTGGATTGATCCAACAACAGAAACCATTTTTGTCATGTTGATTCAGCGAACCAACATGGGTAATAGCGATGGATCGGAGATGCGTGCTGCATTTCAGAAGGCGGCTGTTGAGTATTTGGAATCGCAGAAAGAATCGGAGTGAGCTCGCGGAGACGCTAAAAGTGACATGAACGGTTCCCGCCGAAGAAGATATTCAAGTTGATGCCTCATCGATTACCTGAGCATCGATTCGCCTACTGGTTATTGCTAGAATCGATCCATCGCATTGCAGGTTGGCTACCGACAATTCTACGCCAACAGCCTCTGGTTAGTCTTGCATCGTTTTCCAGAAACTTTGGTCAGTGTCTCCGTGCAGGCCTACCGGTCACCGAGGCCTTCGAAAAGTGTCGTTTGGCCTTGGATTCAAAGTACTTGAAAATACGATGGTCAGGAGGCCAGCAGCGTTTGCGAAATGGTCAAACCATTGCTGAATGCTTGATCGATGCTTCAC
>JAYYHM010000366.1:0-5188 GCA_036148415.1 Planctomycetota bacterium | reverse complement strand
TCCGAGAGGTTTTTCGGGCGGGGAATGCCCACCGCCGCGTCCTAACACAATGACTTCTTTGCCATCAGACAATCGGCTGAACATGGGAATTGCTCCCATGTTCACACCACATTCCGAAATCCATGCTGAGGATCCAGTCTTGAGTTCCAACGCCGCTAATTGCGTCCATAATTCTTGGGGGGCATTCTCATTTTCATGCCCGAACTTACCTCCCTTCGGCATGATCATTTGCCTAGTGTAAATCACCATGCCATCGACAACGAACGGTTGGGATCGGGCCACGGCCATCGAGTTACGGCTCCATTTTTGATTCCCATCTAAATCAAAGCAGACGATGCCACCTGATGCATTGAAAAAACAGACTCTCTCTCCATCCGTGACTGGAGGAGGTGACGTGCTATCCGCGAAACATCCACTTAATCGCAACGGATATTCACCTGGTATATTTCTTTCCCAGATCACTTCACCCGTTTCCGCGTCTGCACAATAAGCGACGATCTCCGAAGCCAACTGACTGTCACCTTTAAGCTTTTGATAACAGGTATAGAAGAGTCGGCCGGCACTGCAAACCACTGTACTCTGACCTGTCTCGGGAAGCTTATGTGCCCAAACAATGTTTTTTCCGCTTACGACACTCCACTCTCGAGGTGCTTCACCATCGGTCACATAAGAAGCCGACGGCCCCGCGCCTTGAGGCCAGTCTGCTGAACACACAGATAGTGAGAAACCGAGACAAACTAAGAGTCGCGCATACGTCTTGATCACGACAAAACTCCCCGCTTTTTCGACTACGAAAGAAGGTCAGAAAACTCCCCGGTACTATCGGCGAATCGCTCCGCTGGAATGCCGAGTCGATCTAGGATGGTAACAAAGAGATTCGAGAGTCGCATGTCCTTCTCGCTGTACCTGAGATACTGGCCGTGCTGGATTCCCAAGGCACCACCTCCGGCAAGTAAGAGAGGGTAGTTATGGTTATTATGGGTACGACTGTTACTCGATCCGTAGAGTACGATCGTGCGATCCAGAACGGATCCCTCTCCCTCCTGAGCATCCGCTAGGCTTTGTAAAAATCTTGAATGATTTTGCGCGAGGAACTGGTCGAACATTCCAAGCTTCTCAGCTCCACCTTTTTTTCCTGCTCCATGTGCCAATCCATGCCAGTTACCCGGAAGACCTAAGCACGCCGGAAAAGCATTGGCGATGGTTGTTGCACCTGCCACTTGCCCCATCATATACGTCGCTACCCGAGTCGAGTCAGTACGAAATGCGAGGGACATCAAATCATACATTGCCTTGATGTACTCTTTTGGACCCTCTTGCGTTGCTTCAAGATCTAGGATGTCTGCGTTTACCTTTGGCTTCGGTATTTCCAACCAAGATTCTGCGCGACCGACACGCTGTTCCACTGCATCAACAGATGCCAAGTACGCATCCAACTTTTCTTGGTCACTCTTCCCAAGCTGTCGACTCAATGATCGTGAATGCTCGAGCACACGATCCAACATACTCGCAGAATTCTGCAAGCGTCTACGCGCTGTGGCCGCATCACGCTCTCTTTCCTGTCCAAATAAGCGATTATAAATTTTCATTGGACTCGATAACGCTGGGAGCGGCCTACCTTCTCGAGAGAAGGACAAAGTCATCGATCGAGTCGGCTCTCCGACACCGCCATCACTTGACATGATCAGTGATGCATACCGAGTGTTGTTACCAAACCGCTCGGCCACGAGTTGATCCAGCGAAATGGTATTTTCGAAAGAACCATTATCCAGCTTCGCACCAGTGAGAAAAATATCTCCCGTATCATGCCCACCCATGGACCAACCGTTAGGATGAGAGATGCCGCCGATGACGGTGACCTCCTTTCGCAGTGGTTCCATCGATTCCAAAACATTTGTGAATCGATATTCCTTTTTCGAACCCTCCGGAAACCATCCCCACTTCTTATCTGCGTCAGAGGGTGTCGCTACCACTCCAAAAGGCCAATAGACAGCGCAAAACCGATTCGGCAAACCAGCATCTCCGGAAGCTTCGCCTGCCATGCCTTCCATCCATGGCAGAGCCATGGACACACCAGAGCCTCGCAAAAATGTTCGTCGGGTAAGATGCCACGATTTTTTTGTCATCATACAACTTTTTTCTAGCGTGCTAATTGATTCTCACTCAATGACGTGTGAAACCGTTGAATGGGAAAAAAATGCGATTCCCTCTATCTTACTTACTCTGAAAGACCTCGCTCTGAGCTATCTTCACAATCAACCGGCTCAGGCGAAAGCCACTTTCTCTAAAGTCAACAACTAATTCTTCAATGGCCAGTCGATCCTGCAGCACAAGCGATCGACCAAGCGCGTAGGCCAACATATTTTTGACAATTGCCCTCGATAGCCGTTCTTGTTCGTTTTCTAACAGATAATCCTTCAGGTCTTGAACCCCGTTTATAGTCGTGCCGTTGGGTAGCACCGTCTTCGGATCGACAGCACTGCGTATTGTCTTTTTTCCCACTTTCCGTTGCACTTGTTGACGAGCTAAGCCAATCGCATCAAAACCTTCGAAAGCGATTCCCCAAGGATCAATGCCACGATGGCAATCGTTGCAGGCCGACTTGGTTCGATGAATTTCTAACTGTTCTTTAAGAGACAGCGAGACAAAATCTGGCTGCTCAGAATCGAGCTCCGGTACATCAGGCGGAGGTGGAGCAGGCGGATCATCCAGAAGTCGATCTAGAATCCAAACAGCACGACGTATCGGATGAGAATCCTCGCCATCTGAATTGATCATCAAAAAACTAGCCTGAGTAAGCAAACCACCCCTCACGGAATCCGGCTCTAACTCGACGCGTTCAAAGACCTGTCCCTTAGGGTATCCATTGGAATTAAAAATCCCGTAGTGCTTTGCGAGCGGCTCGTTAAGCATAAGAAAATCGGAATCAAGGAGATTCATGACATTCAGATCTTGCGTAAGCACTTCGCCAAAAAACTCGCGTGTCTCATCTTTCATGGATAACTTTAGCTTGTCATCGAATTCTCGGTAATAGTTGGGATTAATTGCAACACGGTCTAACCCATCAAGATCAAGCCATTGATCGGTGAAGTGTTTCACAAAGCGTTGTATACGAGAATCGGAAATCATGGAGAGCACCTTCTCTTCTAGTACACTCGCTTTCGAAAGAAGATTAGAGTCCGCTAGTTTACTCAGCTCTTCGTCTGGCATAGTAGACCAAAGAAAATACGAAAGTCGTGACGCTAACTCATATTGGCTAAGCTTTTGATTTTGCGCTGAACTCTGTTCCACTAGATACAGAAACTCGGGGGAGATCAATATCATCGCAAACGCTTCCCGCATCGCTTCCTCGAAGGACGATGAAGCTGAACGTACCTGATCGTAGAAGGCAAGCACCGGTGCAACATCTGTCTCGCTTACGGGCCGCCGATAGGCTCGTCTCATGAAATTCTCAATCGACAGCTTGGCGCGTTTTCTCTCTGAACCGTCAGATTTTGGCAACAGCTGAGTATGGGATCGTGGAGGCCACGTTTCGTACAAAGGACCTTCAAACTCAACGTAATCAACAACGAGGGTACTTCGAGGTGGACCACTCGGCTCGGAAGGAACCAGTTTTTTGGTTTTACGATCAATGGGCGCAATGCTCCGAAATGCTCCCAGAATCTGCTGCCGCGCCTCGAGACTCTTCTGATTTAGACTTCTATACCGAGCAACGATCTCATTCGGATTCTCCTGAAGTATCTCCGCGAGATTTTTTAGTGAGTTGATTTCTTGATCAAGAGCCGCCTGAATATCAAAAATCCGATACGCTAAATCAGTGCGATTCGCATGCTCCGGTGAAATCAGCTTTAGTTCCTCTATTTGTTTCTGCAGCTTATCTATTAAGGTTGTCGCTCTCTCCGCTAACGGAACACCTTTGATTTGGTCCTGCGAGAAAGGTAGCTCAGGGCTGTTGTTTTTTGTCGACTCCCCAATCTGTTTCTTTTGTTCTGCGTTAAAAGTGATAGCTCGGTATTTCTGAACCTTAGGAGGTGGCAGTCCTTCATCGTATGCATTGGACACCGTGATGGTTATACCTGGAAATTTTGGATTGTGACCCGGTAAAGGAAACTCCTCCATTCGACCTCGAAACTCGTAGATTTGCTTCCGTCTTTCGGAATTTCCTACATCACTTATTCCTAGAACTTTGGAAGGGCTCTGCGTATCCGATCTCATACCGAGAGATACTTGTATGACAGGAAACCCCATGTCCTCCGGAATCTTGGAACCCGCCATGACTCGGATAGCAAACTCACCTTCACGCGGGTATTCCAACATCTTGCCGAAGAATTTACCCCCAGGAAGCATCCGATTACTGATCAGACTTTGATCTCGGTTACTGCCGGTACTAGATTTCTCAAAGCGATGAAGATGCACTTTAGGGGCAGGGCCTTGGATGATCACTTTATCAAGTGCACTACGAGCGGCTTCCAAATAATACTCAATCTGTAATGGAGAAATCCCAAGTGCTGCGCCGTTATTTTTAAATCCATCAACGGAGGAGGGCTCCGGGGGAAGATCGCGAGCAAAATTTAGTTTCACTCCGAGTAAATCCTGCAACGTATTGTTGTACTCGTATCGATTCAGTCTTCGCATGACTACCTGATTACGATCACCTTTCCTTTCTCTTGCGACTCGATCCAGATTGTCGCGGATCCATTTTGTCAACTCGGATCGAGATTTCGAATCGATGGGTTGCTGTTCGGCAGGTGGCATTTCACCGCTGGCTACTTGATTAAGAACGTCATGCCACGTCTCCGCTGATGGTCCTTGAAATGTAGGATCAAGGGAATCAATGCGAAGCATCGCTTTTGATTCCTCAGGACCGTGACACGACACGCAGTTTGCGGCCAGAATCGGTTTAATGACATTGGCGTACTTGTTGAAACCCAAGGTTGATGGCTCGGCACGGTTACCATCAATATTTTGGCCGAAGCTTAAGGAGGATGGGATACCGGTGACTATCGCCAACAAAAGTGCTGGCAAGACCGCTGAATACCATCTTTGTTCATGTTCGGCGCGAAGAGAGTTCAAGCTGGTCCCCTACAAATCCAGAGAGTTTTTCAAATCCATCAAGGTTGGTGCGAGTACGCCTCTCAATCCAGTATAGACGAACCGGACCATTTTCGGAGCTTTTACGTTGATTCGA
>JAYYHM010000365.1:0-3792 GCA_036148415.1 Planctomycetota bacterium | reverse complement strand
GCTGTAGCTGAAGCTCTCCACTTGGACCGAGATAAAGAAGACACTGCAACGATCAGTTCTAGGTATGGACTTAGTGGCTTCAGAAGAGAAATGGGAACACGCATCACCCTTGGTAGTATTCCAAATTGCGTGAGTGGATGGGAGAGCACGTTCACGGGGATCATCAATTGGACCAGCTCAGGCGGACTCGAAGCACCCATTTTTAGAATTCAATCCAACTTGGAACCCATTTCGCCAGTCTCAGCGGATGATATCAGCGCCTTCAATGATGCATTCATCCAGACTGTAAACTACGACGCCCGCTATTGGAGTGCTGAAGTCAATCGCGCCTATGTTGGTTGGGAAGTAGCAAAAATGCTTTGTGGCCTTCGATATATTGACTTCGAGGAGGAATACAGGGTTTTCAGCGAGAACGATAATGAAACAGGATCCATCCGAAGTGATATCAACAACCGTTTGATCGGTTTTCAAGTGGGTATGGATCTCACCTATCCCCTCCTACGAAGAACCTACATCGACTTCCGAGGAAGAGCGGGCGTTTACGCAAACTTCCTAGACTTAGATCTTGCCATCATTAATGACAACGAATTCGCCGCCGGGGTAAGTGATCGAAGTATCCGAGCAGCTGGTCAATTCGAACTTGGAATTGGCTTAAGGTATGAGGTTACCCCGAAATTCTCACTCAAGTGTGGTGCCGAAGTCTGGTACCTCAGTGGGGTCGGGAAATCCTATGATCAGCTAGACAACGGGATCATGGGTAGGAATAGCGTTGAAGGCTATGAAGAATTGGTCACCTCAGCACTGACTTACGGCGCAGAACTAAGATATTGAACCGATCTTCCGCAAGCACCTCAACGCTGTCACGCTGTGATGGAAGCCACTGCTTAATTTGTACCGGAACACTCTATCTAGGGTTACCCGGATCTTTGGCTTTCCGACCAAGCCGCTTCCGATTCAACCAGTTCTTCACCGATCCCGAGGTTGCATCAGACTGATGGCTTGATTTCTGATCCACAATGGAATTTTCTATGATTTCGGTTTGAGCTTTCAGAACGTCCATGTCACATCGTGGGCATGTCAAAGGCGGTTCGGCGATCTCAGCTTGACAATTGGGACAAAAATATTTGATGGTCGGCCGCATCGCAGCTTCAAAAAGTCCGCCAACATCAGCCGCGGCAAACCAACTGGAATTATCTTTGCGGAGCATGGATTCGGGAGTAACCTCTCCGTTCCTCACCAAGTCCAATAATTCACCCGGGCGATAAGGACCTGCCTCTTCACCTGTGCCAACGATCTGAACGAACCAATCCGCCACGACTACCTCCCTTGTTCAGACTACTCAGCAGCTGAGGTCTAAACAGTCACCAATCATGCTTCATCCAACAACACACCATCTGATCGCCTGCGACCAGCTCCCTACCATTCTAAGGGATTTTCAAGTCCAAGTGCTGACCTGCCTTCAAACTGGCCGTATCCTCTAAAAACCATCTTTAACACGCGCCGGCGACGGGTCCAGAGCTTTAGTCACCCTCGTTCAGGGGTCGCCCTCGAATCGATTCCTAGAGAACAGGCTCAAAGGTATTCCCTCATCATAGCGATTTTCGTTGCCCGTAAGTCTCTCTTAGCGCACCGCTTGCCGGATCCAACCAAGTGCCGGATCCCACCAAGTGCCGGATCCAACCAAGATTACCGCACCGCAATGAAGGGCCAATGGATACGAACCAGTGCAACGTGATCCGGTGAGGTTCATGCTGAGGCAACAAATCCTCGCCACCCCCAATTCGCAGCCGATGCAGCAGCATGCGAATTGAAACGTGGGATTGCGACTGAATTCCCCGCAAATACACTCAGATAAGAACCTCCAGCAGCGTCCCTTGAGTAAAAACCGAACAGGAGAGGGATGGGACACGCGGCCGAATCACTTACAGAAAAAAATAGTAGGGTTTCCCCAGCGGAGACGAGGGTCGGTTGTCAGGGTCGCGGGTTAGCACGATACTGTGATTGCAGGATAAGACATCCACTTCGATGGGATCTATATGCGTTGCCCTTATTGCCATGTTGATAATGACCGAGTTTTGGACTCGCGCGGGGCCGAAGGTGGCTACATGGTCCGAAGAAAGAGAGTCTGCAACTCATGTCAAAGACGTTTTTCTACGGCGGAAAAGATTGAAAAACTAAGTGTCCGAGTAGTGAAGAGTGACCAAACACGAGAGCCCTTAGATCGAGAAAAAATTCGCAGAGGAATCGAGCGAGCGTGCTCGAAGCGATCAATTCCTAGTGCCAATATCGAAAGAGTGGTCCAAGACATAGAGACTGATATCTACACGAACTACGAATCTGAGGTCACTTCGGCGCAGGTTGGAGATATCGTGATGAGACACCTAACCGATTTGGACCAGGTTGCCTACATTCGATTTGCAAGTGTCTACCGAGAATTTGACGATGCTCAGGATTTTATTCAAGCCATCTCAAATATTGTTGGTAAACGGACGAAGCGGTTGTGAAAATGGCGTTGAGTCGATTGTGATTGAGTATCAGCTGAGACTGGCTTTCGTGGGGTTTCTCGATTTGCGATTGCAGCCATCTTTACCCAGATAGTAAAAGCTCTCATGGCGATCGATTTCTTTTCGCGGAAAAGTCAACAAAAATGGAACTGGTGGGCTTCCCGTCAAATCTGAAGGGATAGACTCGAAGCAGTGGGTTCAGGTTGAATCTCAGAGATTCCCTCAAAAAGAGCAAAAGAGAGATCTCGAGAATGGGTTCCTGAGACTAGTGAAAACGTCGGATAAATTGCGGAAACAACCCAAATGGCTTCAGTGTGTTCAATCCAATTTTTCATCGGAGCGAAATGATGATCCGGATTTCCATCAAGTGCTTTTGTAGTCTTTTGATTTTTGCGTCATCAGCACAAGCTCAATATCACAGTCAGCGGGATGCCACCGTCGGTGGGCTCACCGGTGCGATTGCAGGCAGTTTGATCGGAGATCACAATGGCAACGCAGGTGCAGGAGCCGTGATCGGTGGGGTGGTGGGAGCAGTTGCCGGTGGATTGATTGGTGATGCGAAAGACCAACAGGAATGGGTTCAGAGACGCCGGCAGATGATTGCACAATCTTCAAGGAACGGTTCACTGATTACACCTCAGATGAGCCAAACGAATAACGCAGTCACCACTCAAGACGTTTTGCAAATGGTGAAAGCTGGTTTGAGCGACCAAGTCATTGTCAACCAAATCAACCAACGCGGCATCACTCAGACTCTGACAGTACAAGAGATCATCAACTTACATCAGCAAGGAGTTAACGAGACGATTCTTACCGCGATGCAAACCGCAAAAATAAATCATCGTTCTTCGCAAGCACCTCAGGCACATTTACAGAACATCCCCCAGGTAGGCTCGCTCCGCTCATCAACCACGATTTGGACATCCTCTTATCCGGCGATTCTGCCTTTCACCTATCGGAACTACTGTCCACCAGTCCACCAACCCTATTATCAACATTACTACCAGTACCGACCGCGGCAAAACTTTGGCATCCATTTTCGGTTCTAGCTTCACTGGATCGATCCGTTATTTTTGCAACGAAAAGTCGAATCCCTGATTCGAAACCTGAGGGCAAGAAACGGATCTCGCAGAATATTTACTTCTCGCTGATACTTGCTTGGTATTTCTCGCGTTGCTCATGAAGGTGCCATTGAGTTGGATCATCCAGCAGGCACCCTTGCTCAATCTGAAGAGCTTCTTCGGGGCGTTTCAATTGAAACAAAACTTCAGCCAAAGTATCACGATAG
>JAYYHM010000364.1:0-2815 GCA_036148415.1 Planctomycetota bacterium | reverse complement strand
GTGAACCGCCGCTAATCACTCGAAAATCAGCTAATTCTTCGAAGAACGCGTCGGTTATCTTCTCGCAGAAGGGTGACGGATAGGAGATTTCCGAGTTTCTTACGATTCTCTCGTTTACCCGTGCGTGCTCTTTCACTTTTCGTCTCCAGCGGATAGAACATAGTGACAAGAAACAGACTCTGGATGACATGTGGAGACGGATTTTGATGTTCTATCTTTTGATCTTAGCTGCTGCCGCAACACGACTTTTCCCGCACCCACCCAACGTCGCCTGCATCGGCGCGGTTGGATTGTTTGCTGGGTGTTACCTGTCGGGTAGGAAAGCGTATCTGGTTCCCCTCGCGGCCTTGTTGCTGAGTGACATTGCGGGTCACATGCTAAAGATTCCGGGGATGGGTTTCTATCAACCCCTCACGATGGCTGCCGTTTATCTCGGTGCAGTTTCTGCTGTGCCTGTGGGGAGATGGCTTTCCTCCCGGAAACAGCTTTGGTTCAGAGCGCCAGCGGGATCGTTGTTGGCCTCCACTGCTTTCTTCTTGATTAGCAACTTCGGAGTTTGGGTGGGTGGCTGGTATACCTTCACTCTCGCCGGATTCCTTTCGTGCTACATCAATGCGATTCCGTTTTTTGGCTACACTATTGCGGGAGACCTCCTATTCACGGGAGTACTCTTTGGCAGTTTTGAATTGTCAAAGTCCTTCTCGCTTCAGCGATCGGTAGTGCCTCATCGAGCTTAGCCTCGCACCGATCTCGGCTTTACACAGAGCCTTATTAAACGCTGAGTTTCGCTGCACGCCGAGTTTAACCCGATAACAAGCAGCGACATTCAACTAGGCTAAGCAAAGCAGACCTATCCGTGGTTTGCTCCTGTCATATCGAAGAGTGAAGCGACAGTTCTGGGGCGTTGGATTCCAATACGCCCTCTTCACTCAGCCTTCCTCCCGCGCTCCAGTAGATCGAATAGGTGACCGGGACAAGATAAAGCACCACAATCGTCGCGAAGAGTTCTCCGAAAGCGATGCTAGTGGCCATTGGAATCAGAATCTGTGCCTGAATAGAGGATTCAAGAAGAATCGGAGTCAATCCACCAATCGTGGTAATGGTGGTCAGAAGAACGGGCCTGAAACGACGTGCACCAGACTCCTCCAGAGCTTGAGTAATCGGCACACCGCCGCGAACGCGACTGTTGATAAAATCAATCAGGACGATGGAGTCATTGACCACGATCCCGGTGAGCGCAACGATCCCGTACATACTGAATAAAGTGAGTGGGATTCCCATGAACAAGTGACCCATCACCGCTCCCAGCATACCGAAGGGAATGATTAACATGATCATTGCGGGTTGAATGGCAGACTTGAACTCCATTGCAAGTAAAACAAACATCACGATTAATGCGACACTGAATCCGAAAAATAGACTTCCCAATGACTCTGCGCGTTGCTCTTGCTGACCTTCCCACCTCACTCGAATCGAAGGAAATTCATTCAATAGGTCTGGAATAAAGTATCCTTGCAGATCCGCCACCACCTCGGCAGCATTGGTGACCTTTTCATCCAAATCGGTGGAGACCGTGATGGACCTCGCTTGATCAATTCGGTTGATCTCCGAATAACTCCGAACGATATCGATCTCAGCGAGTTCGGTGATAGGACGTTCAATGCCATCATCAAGTCGCACTCGAATTTCGTCAAAATTAGAAAGCAGTTTCCGATCTTCACGTGGATAGGTGACCATCACTTTGACTTCGTGTCGGCCTCGCTGAACCCGCATGACCTCTTCGCCATAGTAAGCAGCTCGAACGGTTTCCGCTAAATCAGCGGTTCTCACCCCCATCGCGAAAGCTTCGGGTTTGATTCGAAAACGATATTCCCACTTTCCGGGAACAGAATCATCGCGGATATCGAAGAGTCCGGGATAAGTACTGAGTTGCTGCTTGCATTTCTCCACCGCTTGCTCAAGATCCTCAACCGCGTCCGCCGAACCAAGCAGCTTGAATTCCACCGGAGCTCCGCCGGGCCCGAAAGAACGCGTCCCCAAAGAAAGTTCCTCCGTCCCCGGTATAAAGCCAACTTTCTCTCGCCATTTCCCGACGATCTCTTGGCTTCGCACACCCCGATCCTCGGACTTGATCAATTCGATTTCAACACTTCCCTTATGGCTGCCGCCCGCGGAGGAAGAAGACGATCCACCGGGTCCAGAGCGACTCACCTGAGCGCCGACCACGCGGAAGGAATTTTTGGCGATAGGCTTTCCCTGTCGCTCATAATCTTCTGCAACATCCCAAAAAGCGTTTTCAACCCGCTGCATCGCCTTTGCGGTCACACTGGCAGGAGTTCCATCGGGAAATAGAACAGAGGCGTTTAAAGTGTTACCATCAACGCGAGGAAAGAACGTAAACTTGACAATTCCAGACTTCTGTAGACCGAAGGTTAAAACGATAGCGGACAGACAGGCTGCACTGACGATCAGTCGATAATTGAGGGCAAGCCGCAGTGTTGGCTTATAGATTTTTTCAATAACCCAATCTAACCCTCGGCTTGCATATCGGTTTGCATACTTGGCTGGGATCATGAGCCATTGAAAGACGTAGAAAATAGTGCCCAGTAGGCGAAAAAGAACGCTTCGTTCGTGAGCGAGGTGACAGGGTAGAATCGTCACACACTCCAGAAGTGATGCTAATAGCATTGCAATAATTGCAGCCGGCATGACTGCACTGAACTTACCCATGGTTCCACTGACAAAGAGCAAGGGTGCGAAAGCAACCACGGTAGTCAAAACCGCAGTGACCACCGAAGGAATGACCTCTACCGTT
>JAYYHM010000363.1:0-2895 GCA_036148415.1 Planctomycetota bacterium | reverse complement strand
ATCTGCTCGGGCAACGCGGCAATCAATTCAGCATCAGGATGAAGCCGGCATCCACTGTGAAGGTTTAAGAAAAGTTCCCATTGCTCTGAAGCACCTTCAACACAGAAGCCATCTGCTGAGAAACTTGATGCATCATGCCTTCCGCGGATTGACTCGATGGTCACCGTTTTTCCATCGAATCGAACGGATCCCCCTGTGATATCGAGCCTATAAGGTATGCTCTGTGGGCGGATGCTCAGAGTTTGGCTGGTGATCTGCGGATGATTGCGTTCAACAGCATGGAGGTTGAGTTGCAATGGGTTGCTGATTCCCGTTTGACGTAGGCCGACACTCATTTCGTCTAATGTGCCACTCGGAGCGAGGGAGTCCCAAACTTGTTGACTCTCTCTTGGTAAAGAGGTCCGAAGGGATTCGTCCATTGGAATATCGTTGACATGAAATTGAAGAGCAAGTTCCGAGGGTGAAATCTCGATGTCCGTGTTCGAACTCTTCGGCATTTGATAGAAACCGTCGCATCGAATGGTTCCCGCATTTGCATTACTCGCTCGCATTCCAGCAAGCGTGACGAGGTCATCGTCAACTAAAATGGTTCCCGTCACGTTGTAAAGCGGATAGGGGAATTTCTCATATCTCATGTGTCCATCGGTGACACGAAGGTCGACACGCCTGGACAGCTTCTTTTTGGAGTCGACCTGAATGGAGGCGGAAGTGACTTGAATGGACCCTCTTGGATGCAATGAACGTACGAACGTTTCCAGTTTCGATGTCGTTTCACCTCGAGGAGTCAGTGAGAGTAAAAGGGTTTGGTCGATAGGAACCGGGCCGTCAGTGGCCATCACGAACGAGACACTGGAATCGGGAGTGCTTTGAATTGGCAACTGGAATGCGCATTGAAGTCTGCTGTCGCCTACTCGGCCCGTGAGGGTGTCCGCCGTGAGGAGATTCGATTCAATTTCAATTTGACCGATAATATTTTCCACTGGGTAAGGGAAACGTTCATAACGCACGTCGACTCCCTTGCAGGTAATCGATGCGGTAGGTTCCCAGCCCTGGTCGTCATGCACGATCTTTGCATCAAAATCGATCTGGCCGTGGGGTAATAATCGATTCCAAATCGTGCGAGCTTCTTCAGGTAGATTGCTTGTCAGTGAATGATCAAGCAGGAAGCCTCTCGCTGAGACATTCATCTCTGCTTTGGCAGGCCACTGATAACGGTCTATCTCGCCATTGAACCTGAGGATAGCAGCACCCAGGCTAGCTTGGGATGCTTCCAGACGCACACCCTTGGGTGTCATGGTGAGTACGCCACGTATATCAGTAAGTGGTTTGGGTAACTTGGGATGATCGATGCGACCGTGGTCCACGGTGGTGCGGATATCAAAATCCCACGGCTCTGAATCCTGCTTCGACGCTGAGAGGGTAAGATGACCTTGGCAGTTTAATTCTTTGAAGTCGTTTAGGATTCCCCGAACGCTGGAGGGTAAACGATCAAGGGTAGAGCGATCCACTTGAACCCCATTGATTTCACTTCGGACGGCAATCTTCCCTCCTTGGGTCATGATCTTTGCCTTCAGTTCATCAGCAATCATGGAGTGGCCACTGACTTCGATCAAACGATTGACAGTGCCATCTCTCTGTTGGATGTTGTTGATCATGATTTCATCAAGATCAAATTGAAGAGGTCGATCTGTGTCAGGATCGCCGTGGAAATTTACCCTCGTGTTACGCACAAGCATCTTGGGTGCTTCAGGACCCAGTTTTGGAAGGGGTAATAGCTTGGCAAGGGAAAGTTCACCGTTCTTGTCCAACCATGTATGAGCAGTGACGCCGTCAAGAATGATGGCATGGGTATTCAAGGGTGGGCTTCGATGAAGCAGTTTCTCCGGATCGATATCGGCCATCACGGTTAGGTGATGAATGTGAATGATATCTTGCTCTTTTCCGACCAAGGTCGTCTGAGAATCGGGCGGGTTAGCTGACTGTTCAGGGGGAGCCATCCCAAGGATTCGGATATCATCAAAGCGAAGTCCCATCTTCGGGTCGTAGTGACCACGTCCGACAGAGATCTCGTATCCTGCGTAATGTTCACGAAGATCACTTTGAAACTTGCGACGAGCTGTTTCACCAATGGTCTGTGGAGCGAATGCTTGAATGAGGAAGTATAAGACACTTAGGATTAGCGCAAGTTGAAAGAGCCGCGACAAGGGTCGCGGTCGGCGCGCAGCAGAACTCGGCATCTTGCCGTTCAATTTGCAAGTCTTCCCTGAGACAAGTTTCCTGTAACGCAATTCCTTTGGAGATTGGAATTCGAATTCCTGTTGATTCCTCATCAGAGCTTAGCTGCGGTCTCACACCTCAATCCAGCCCAAAAAAATCCAGAAGCGATAGATCCAAGGCGATTGCCATGGAGTCTCGAGTGCTGTTGCGACAGAGAATAGACTGAATGCTAGCAACAAGAGGGCGGTGAGTCTGCCCAATTTCAACCTTCCCAATCGATCAAAAACGGGTGCGATCGTGACGAGCCACAAAGGGGCGAACCAGAGTAGCCAGCGGAAGCAGGCACTGACCCCCCCGTAGTTGCGATCGATGAGTGGGCGATTGAGATAGAATAAGAAGCAGACGGTGGAGGCGGTTAGCACGGCGATGTGGAACCAGCGTTCAGAACCTCTGCCTACAGCGAGTCCCAAGATCCAGCCAAAGGGAAGTAACGCCCAGACGGGGGTGATGGAAAAAAGACCGTGATGACCGATGGTCATATTCATCAAGTAAGTCGATTTACTTGCTTCCCCACGATCCACTCCTTGACGCTCACCTTCTTTCCAATAGGTGCCCGGATACTCATACCAGTCATCCCATCGAAGTAGCTCCCATGTGGGACCGTTCGTCAGATTGGAT
>JAYYHM010000362.1:0-4593 GCA_036148415.1 Planctomycetota bacterium | reverse complement strand
GTGAGCAGGAGTGAAGTCATGGATGATTGATCGCAGCCTGTAGTATTCTACGATGATCTAAGCCATCATAGTCAAGCATTGATTCCTCTGGCTTGAGGATCCAATCAGAGAGCATGCTGAAATGAGGTTAAATGTACTGATGTTAGGTTATACCTAGGGTATCTTCAGCTAATGGAACACTTTTTTCAAATCGGTGTAATCGGGGCAGGAGCTGCGGGATTGATGGCCGCGGCTGAGGCAGCTCGTCGAAGTGTTTCTGTTGTCCTTCTAGAAAAGAATCGAAAGACGGGTGTCAAAATATTGATGTCTGGAGGAACCCGATGCAATGTCACCCACAACACAGACGCCAAGGGTATTGCCAAAGCATTTATGAATGGAGGTCGATTCCTTCAGCCCAGTTTGGGTGCTTTTCCGCCAGAGGATGTGGTCAAGATGTTTGAACAGCTTGGAGTTCCCACGAAGGTCGAATCTACCGGAAAAGTCTTTCCTGTGAGTGATCGAGCGCTTCATGTTCGCGATGCGCTTTTGAATCAAGCATTATCTCTCGGTGTGCAATTGCATACAGATCAAGCTGTATTGAATATTGAGCAGACCGATAAGGGGTACTGGTCGGTGAGGACGAAACACGACTCTTATCTGGTGGAGAGGCTAATTATTACTACCGGGGGAAAGAGCTGGCCTGGATGCGGAACGACCGGGGACGCCTATGCATGGCTTTCTGCATTGGGCCATCAGATTGTATATCCAAGACCCGCTTTGGTTCCTCTGGTGGGAGGCTCAAAGTGGATGCATGAGCTTTCGGGAGTTACTCTTCCGGATTGTCAATTGACCCTGAGAGGTAAAGTGAAGGGTCGTCAAAAAAAGATTTGCCAAACGAGAAGTTCATTATTGCTAACCCATCAGGGTTTCTCTGGGCCAGCTGCGATGGATATCAGCGGCGCACTGACTGCTGCGGAGTCATTTCATGATTGCCAGTTGCTGTTGGATTGCTTACCTGACATTGGTGATTCTCAGCTTTTGGAATTATTCTTGGATCGACAGCAGGAAGGTGGTAAACAGAAGATTACAGCGAGTCTCGGTCGTTGGTTACCCAAGCGACTCGCGCAAACGTTAGCGAGTGAACTTGATGCAGATTGCACGGTCGCGGAGTTGCCCAAGGCCTCACGCGTACGCCTTATCGAAGCTCTTAAACGCTTGCCACTGATGGTCAAAGGAACCTTGGGTTTCGAAAAGGCCGAGGTGACTGCAGGTGGAGTTCGGTTGGATGAAGTGAATCCAAAAACGATGGCGAGTCTTTTACGGCCTAGTCTCTATATTGCTGGAGAGGTGTTGGACGTGGATGGTCCAATTGGTGGCTACAATTTCCAAGCTGCATTTAGTACAGGCCGGGCAGCCGGTATCGCTGCAGCTGAATCGATTCATACAGCAACCACAAATTCCGACTGAGATGAAAAGAAAGAGATCATGCCAGATCTAATCGCGCAGGGTTCCGCACGGCAAGAGCGTTGGCGAAAGGAAATACCCGATCCAGCCAGTGGCTCAGAGATCTATCTAGGTAGATGTCATGCGGATTGGGTCGTGCCCTGGGATAGTACGATTTCAGGACGGCATTTACGTCTGACTCCGCTTACTGAAGGCAGGCTGAGAGTACGTGTGCTGGAAAAAGTCACCAACCCAGTTTACTTCCGAGGGGAAATGGCTGCGGATTTTGTTGTTGTTCCAGGCGAACATTTTGTGATCGGTACAACGATTTTCACGCTTGCTAATCGCCCCGGATCATCACTTTCGGAAAAACAGGGTGAGGTGACCGAACACGCCTATGATCTTGAGGAATTGCAGAGACGAAGATTCCAAGATGCGGGATCTCGGATAGAAATGCTAAGCCATCTCCCCGATTTGATACTCGGGAGCGGGAGCGATGAAGAACTATTAGTGCGTGTAGCGAGTGTCTTGCTTCGTGCCACGCCCGCTGCTTCGGCAGTAGCTATTGTTTCCAATCCATCAGCAACAAAAGGAAAGGAAGAAGATCCGACGGCGGAAATCGATATCTTGCATTATGACTCCCGCTCTTTGGAAAAAGAGACTCCGACGATCAGTAATCGATTAGTGCATCACGCTACCCGCACAAGGGAAAGTGTCCTGTATTTGTGGGCAAACACCGGAGTGACACAAGTTGCCTACACTGCAAGTGAGGATGTGGATTGGGCTTTTTGTGTGCCCCTGCGTAGTGAAGCTTGTTCGGGATGGGCTCTCTACGTCACAGGTTTGTTGCCAAATCATGAGAATCAAGGTCTCGAGGAATCTCTACTCTCCGCACCGAATGATTTAGAAGACGATGTTAAATTTGCGGAGCTAGTGGGGACTACCATCGCAAATCTTCGACAGACTTTGCGGCTTGAGCGAAGGCAATCAGAAATGCGCCATTTCTTTGCTCCCATTGTTATGAACGCTTTAGCAGGTAAGACAACTGACGAAGTCTTAGCTCCGCGAGAATCAGATCTTTCGGTCATGTTCTGTGATCTACGCGGTTTTACGAGACGTAGTGAGCAGAAGTCAGCCGATTTACTAGCACTGCTCAGTAGTGTTAGCGATGCACTGGGGACGATGACGAAATATATTTTGGAGACGGGAGGAGTGATCGGTGACTTCCACGGTGATTCAGCAATGGGCTTTTGGGGATGGCCATTGAAGCAGGAGGATACTGCTCACCGAGCTGTGAGTGCTGCTGCAAGCATACGTTCGGAAAATTTATCCCAAACCAGTGAAGGTTTTCGTTGTGGAATTGGCTTAGCTTCGGGACGTGCTGTAGCAGGAAGAATTGGTACCGTCGATCAGGTCAAAGTGACGGCCTTTGGACCCGTGGTTAATCTTGCGAGTCGGTTGGAGGGACTGACCAAGCCATTTGGTGTTGAAGTGATCATGGATGATGTCACTGCTTCCGCGTTGCGCCCATCCATGAGCTTGGGTAACTCTCGGATACGCCGGTTAGCCAAAGTACGTCCATCTGGAATTCAATCTTCCCTTGAAATTCATGAATTAGCATGGCTAACCAATGGTGATGGTGAGCAAGGTATCGAGGACTCACATCTTGATCAATACGAAGAAGCACTGGAGGCTTTTATTGCTGGGCGATGGCAACAATCGCACGACATCCTTACTTCCTTAATTGAAGTAGATCAGCCCAGTAAGATGTTACACTCTTACATGGAAAGATTTGGCATGGTTGCTCCTGATCACTGGGATGGAGTCATGGATCTCCCAAAGTTTTAAAATAGCGATTGAACAAGATTTCTATGGCTTCATACCCTCACACCGATAAAACTCCTGATGGCTTGGGAAGGCCACAGCCTCTGCTGTTGGGTCTGCCGATGCAGTTATCGCTCGGGCTAGTGCTTGTGATCGGTTTGTCCAAGTACTCGTCTAATAAGCCATCAAGGAGTTATTTAGGGTATTTGGATCCCCAGCGTGTCGTCCAGAACCGGAGTACAGATACCGAACATCTGTTCCCGCAACTGGGTATTCGAGTTGAGCTGCTGGATGGATGGGTCTATCTCTCCACAGGTAGTGATCAACTCGCAGTGAGTCCGACCTTTTCTCATGCTAAGACGAATACGATCCTCCGATTACAACCTTTCCATTTCGAGCAATGGCCACCTGAGGGCGCTCAACCTCAGCAAGTGGAGAAAGCGGATTTGGAAACACTGTGGGTAACAGTCGGACGGCTATTGATCGGGAGAATCATTTTGGAGGATGTGGATCTCGCCGTTGTGGTGGTTAATCATGGGACCAAACAGGGGGTTTCAGCGGAATTACTTGATTTCTGCCAAAGGATCCGTCCAACGGGCGGGTTAGCATCTGGCCAGTGAAAAAAGCTCAGGTAACTCGGATTTAGCTTCTCATCCTGGCTGAAAGACACCCATTCTTTGTTTGGCTATTTTGCTTAGATGCCCTTATTTGCTTTAAGATGCGACGGTTACAATGAATGGGAGTTTGGTGGATTGGTGATTTCTCCCAGAGCGACTGCTGTCTTCGGGGTTTTTCCCGATCGAGTTCCGCTTTGTGGTCGATTCTGCCTCTAGGGGAGATCGGTGTCTTTTGCGGCCCGCAGCCTAACCCAATCTGTTTCGCTGTCATATTCACTTTCGCGACGATGAATTCATGCTTAGAAAACTGACTCTTATCGGTTCGATGATCATTCTGGGTCTGCAGGGTGATTTGGTCGAAGCTCAATTCACGAGCGAGCTACGCGAGGCGTTGGTTGCTGAGGTAGAAAAAGCTCGATCGGAAGTCGACGGCAGTTTGATCCCAAAGCTAGATTCTGCAAAGACAACTTTGCTCAATCAGGCGAGAACGGTTGAAAACTATTTTGCTCGTAACACTGACCAGCAGAATGGTGACGCATGGATGGATTACCTGAAATTATCCGCGATTGTCGATGTGCTTGAGCAAGAGGGTTCGGATTCAGAACTCGCGAAGGAAGCTGTGATACTGAAAGACAGGCTGATTGGCACTGTGCCAGGTTTAGAGTTGACGGTTTTGACCGATCTTAGAAATGAACTGGACACCTTAATTGTTGCTCTGCGTTTTAAAGAC
>JAYYHM010000361.1:0-3144 GCA_036148415.1 Planctomycetota bacterium | reverse complement strand
CCTTGCCGATTGCTGACAAGAAAGACTCACGTAACGAAACTGCTGTCTTTGAAGCAGCGAAGGGAATTACCAAAACGGAATTACATCGAGTCGGACGAGAGCTTATCAATACCGGTTGCGTCGAATGCCATGTTTTCCGCGAAGAGCAACTGCCTGGTGCGGTCGGTGTAGATTTGCATGCCATGGATAAGCGTTTGCAACCTAGTTGGTTTCGAAGTTTTATCGAGGATCCTGGAGCTCTTAAAAATCGCACACGAATGCCAACTTTTTTCCCTGATGGAAAAAGTAACCGCCCCGATTTGTTAGGCGGTAATGTCGATCATCAGATTGCTGCAATCTGGCATTACTTAAAGAGTAGTGATCCACTTCCTGAAAAGATCGTCGAAGCGATGTCGCGGGATTTTGAATTATCCCCCAGCGTCAGGCCCGAAGTGGTCCGGACTTTTATGAAGCATGCAGGGACGCATGCAATCGCGGTAGGGTTTCCTCAACGGATTCATTATGCGTTCGACAGTGAGACACTCAGGTTAACTTCTCTTTGGCGTGGACGGTTTCTCGACGCGCGTGGGACTTGGTTTGAGCGTTTTGTACCCCTCACCGCTCCTCTAGGTCAGCCTCGTCTGGAGTTACCTGAACACCCCGTTTTTGCTTCAAGCGATGGGCAGGTGCATCCTCAAAGCTTGTTGAAGTTCCAAGGTTATCGCCTAGATGATGCCGGTGTCCCCACACTACTCTATCAAGTTGCAGGCTGGCAAATCGAAGATCGCATCGAGCCCTATCGAGAGGATGAGCAAACAACCTGGTCTTTGCATCGACGTTGGAAAGTAGTCCCCAACTCGGATTTAGAGATGAAAGAGCAAGCTGAACTTAGGGGTGGCTCAAGCAATAGTTCTTCGCTTCAGTTGATTCTCCATCAGGGAACTGCTCTAGAGACTCTTGCTTCGGGAGTCATGCGGACAGCATCGGGACTGGTGATTCGCCTTCATGCACAGGTGAATGGAAATCCTTTGAAATCAAAAAGTTTTTCGGTTTCTGACCAGAACGAGCAGGAGCGTTGGATGATTGAAATTTCTGCCGATTCAGAACAAATCGTGGAGGTGAGTTACCAATGGGAGTAGGACGCAGCTTGCTGTCTCTCTTTCCTCTGTATTGTCTCAGTCTATTACCTTTAACAATGAGGGTAGCAGAGGCTGAAACACGAGAGAGCGAAAATGATTACTATCGACTCGTCACCCTGACCGCCTCTAAATCACCGAGTGCCTCTCGGTCTAAACATTGGAAGCCGTCACCTGATGGATTGCCGCTGGAAATTAGCGGTATGGAGTTTCTGCCGGATTCACGATTAGCGGTGGCGATACGAAAAGGGGAGATTTGGTTCATCGATGGAGTCTATGATGAGCCTCCCGTGAATCTCGCTTATCATCGTTTCGCATCTTCACTTCATGAACCCTTAGGTCTACTACTGCATAAGGGTGATCTCTACACTGCTCAGCGAACCGAGCTGACTCGACTTCAGGATCTTGATGGAGACCAAATTGCCGACTCCTATTTAACGGTTGCAAAAGGTTGGGGAGTCACAGGAAATTATCATGAATATGCATTTGGTCCAGAGAGGGACGGAGACGGCAACCTTTGGGTGACCCTGAACCTTGGGATGGGACTGACGACCGAGCAAAAAAAACGCGTCTTGCGGGACGCTCCTTTTGGCTATCAGCAAGGGAAATGGCGGGGCTGGGGGATGAAGCTCACCCCGGACGGGCAGTGGAAGCCGTCTTGTGCGGGAATGAGGTCACCTTCGGGGATCGGTGTTAACGCCAAAGGAGATGCTTTCTATACGGATCAACAAGGGAATTGGGTAGCAACGAACTCACTTCATCATCTGCGAGATGGCGCGTTCTACCATCATGCGGAGTCACTGGCCTCAATGAATCAACCTGGAGCGATGGTGGCCAACGTGCAAGCTGTTCCAAACGGGTTGCCCCTACCCGTTGCAATCGAAAAGTTTCCACAATTATGCCCGCCGGCGGTCTGGTTCCCGTACAAGAAGGTTGGACAATCCGCCACCGATATTGTTCTCGATAGCAGTGATGGCAAATTCGGTCCCTTTGCGGGTCAATTCTTTGTTGGAGAGTTTACTCAAGCTGGTATCAATCGAGTCTTTCTGGAGGAAGTTCAAGGGCAGTACCAAGGTGCGTGCTTTCCTTTCCGGCTGGGTCTTGGTTCCGCTGTTTTACGTCTGATCCAAGGAGAAGACGGAAGCGTATTTGCGGGACTGAGTAATCGTGGTTGGAGCAGTTTGGGATCAGCCAGTTATGGCTTGCAGCGATTAGTATGGACCGGCAAGAAACCATTTGAGATTCGAGAGATGCGGGCGATGCCTGACGGTTTTGAATTGGAATTCACCAAATCTGTGGATCGCAAAACCGCGTCCGATCCACTTTCTTATCGGATCAAAAGTTACACCTATCTTTATCATTCCAGTTACGGGAGTGATGAGATTCAAACTCAACCCCTAACGATTGATCGAGCGATGGTTTCCGAAGATGGTTTACGGGTTCGATTGACAGTGAATGGACTGCGAGAACTATTTGTACATGAGCTCATCGCTGCGGGAGTCAGGGATAAGCAGGGTCAACCACTACTCCATCGTGAAGCCTACTACACTCTGAATAAAATCCCCAAGATAGGATCTATCAGACAGGATTGAGCGTCCCTTGTCGTAAAAGTTGAGTGCCTCACTCAAATCGCTTTTTTAATCCGTTCTTGCAACCTGGTCGCTCAGTGCAATGATCTACCAGAACGTACCTGCTCTAAGACAATCGAGATTATTTTGGCATTTTTTTCAGAATGTGCCGTATGGCTTTTGGCCCTAGGTGTTGCGGCCTTCCTCTTGAAGGTTGGTGGTTTATTCCGTTCAAAGGTTCAATCCTTTCAGCGTTTCCATATTCCCGCATCAGTGATTGCTGGCGGTGTGGGTTGGATCATGTTGATTCTTTTATCCCGTGCAGAAAGTATCCTACTGGGGGATAGCTTGTGGACTGAGCACTTGTGCCAGGTTTTTCGATTGTGGCCAGGCTGGTTAATTGCTTTTGTTTTTGCGGGCATGTTACTGAAGCCGATCGAGCGAGGGGAGAAAAGTGACGG
>JAYYHM010000360.1:0-10597 GCA_036148415.1 Planctomycetota bacterium | reverse complement strand
CATACAACCTCACATCGGTGGTGACTTAGCCTTGTTGTGGGGCATCGCCAAGGCGCTTCGGTCTCTTGCAGCGATCGACGAGAACTTCATAGCAGAAAACTGCTTAAACTATGAATCATGGCAACAAAAGTGTGAAGAAATTTCGTGGGACGAAATAACAGAAAAAAGTGGAATCTCGAAAACGAGAATAGAAGAGATCGCACAGATTTACGCCAAATCGCAGCGAACGATTTTTGCTTGGACGATGGGTATCACTCATCATTCCCACGGCGTTGAAAATGTACAGGCGATCGCCAACCTCGCTCTGTGCCGAGGGATGGTTGGAAAAATCGGAAGCGGACTGATGCCCATACGCGGTCACAGCAATGTTCAGGGAATTGGAAGTGTTGGGGTCACGCCAAAGCTCAAAGATGAAATCTTCCGGGCGCTAGAGCGAAATCACTCACTCCAATTACCAACGACTCAAGGCATGGACACCCTTTCCTGCATGGAAGCCGCCGAAGAGTCAATGATGGACTTGGGATTCTTCTTGGGTGGCAATTTGTATGGTTCAAATCCCGACTCTAATTTTGCAGCTCATGCTCTGTCGAAACTCAAAATGTCAATCATGCTCAATACAACATTGAATACAGGACACTTCAATGGACTGGCTGAGGAGTCGTACATACTACCTGTATTGGCACGTGATGAAGAAGCGGCGTCCACCACACAGGAATCTATGTTCAATTATGTACGACTTAGTGAGGGAGGACCTAGACGTTTAGATGGGCCACGAAGTGAACTGGAAGTCATCTCCAAGATCGCTTCTTCGGTTGCTCCGACTCAATCGAAAGTAGATTGGCGTTCCATGCGAAATCCAGAGTCTGTGAGGAGATGGATAGCATCTGTCGTTCCTGGGTATTCAAAGATCTCTACGATTGGTGAAACCAAAGAAGAGTTTCAGATCAGCGGTCGAACCTTGCACAAGCCAAGTTTTGCGACTGGCAGCGGTAAAGCAACACTACACTCCCATTCGCTACCCGAACTGAAAGCCACAGGACATTCTGAATTTCGCTTGATGACCGTTAGAAGTGAAGGCCAATTCAACACGGTCGTTTACGAAGAAGAAGATCTCTATAGAAACCAGGATGGAAGGGATGTCATCCTATTGAATCCGGTGGATATTGCTGCCTTGAACCTCAAACACAATCAGACTGTCACCGTAACCAGCGACACTGGACAGATGAGAAATATTCGCCTGCGATCATTTGAGGATATTCGGGAAGGAAATGCACTGATGTATTACCCTGAAGCAAATGTTCTGGTCCCCCGAAATGCCGATCCCGCAAGTCGGACACCCGCGTTTAAAGGGGTTGTCGTGAAGATCACTCCGGAAACATGAAGTTTCACGCTTACTTTTTGGTAAACGCCTGAAATCTCAGTCGACTCACTCGCATATCTTTGGTACTCACCGAACTGGGTTTTCCTTCGGAGGATAACGACTCATACCACGGAACGGACCGATGTCTGAGCTTATTGACATTCCTGTTTTATCAGCAACGTTATTCTTCTTCTCCGGGCTAATCTTCGGTACTTTTTTTCGAACCAAGTCTGATCGCACGAGCAAAACCGTTACGCTTAGCAAACTGGAGCGACTACGCTTCGCATGGAAACAGCGAAAGGGACAGGTCAAGGACTTACAAAAAGGTCAAAGTCTCATCCCTCAGCTAAATCGAGATCTAGAGAAAGCCAAAACCGAAATCTGCACTCGTCGCAGTCAACTCGAGTCAATCCAATCTTCACTCAAGCAATTGGAGTTTGACTACTTAGAACAAAAAGAGCGTTTACATCGGCAGCTCCGACGAAACCGAATGCTCAATACTCAACTGTCTGAGGTGATTGAGGCAAAAGCGAAGCTCGCCGCGTTGCATCTATCAAACCATGTGGAGGAAAAAAATTCCGATTTATCCAAAATCGAGAACAAACTTCGATTTCCATCCAACATCCCAAACCAACCGCTTATCATCAGTGACCGAGTGAAGCTTCGGGTTCCAAAGAAAGTCGAAGAAGAAAATAGAGCATGACCCAAATTGGAAGAAAATAAGGATTAAGCATTTTCGTTGAGCCGGTGCTTCCTCTCACCGGCAATTCACTCATCGGGACCTTTCATTCAACCGCTATTCTGAAGTCATTTTTCCTGCTTTAAGCCTGAGAAACGCGTCAAAGAATCCCTGAAGCTCTCGCCCATCCATGACGCTATTGAAGTTGCCAACATAGTGTCCTGTTCTTGCATCTTTCACGCGTTGATCGGGATGCAAGAAGTAGTTTCGAATTTGAGAACCAAAACCTGTTCTCGCCTGAGTTTCATATTTTTTCGCTTCTTCTGCCTCGCGACGCTCTTCTTCGATTCTCGCTAACTTTGCCCGCAACATTTTCCATGCAGTCGCCCGATTTTGGTGCTGACTGCGCTCATTCTGACATTGGACTACTGTATTGGTAGGTACATGAGTAAGACGAATCGCACTATCTGTTTTATTGACGTGCTGACCACCAGCACCACCCGCTCGGTATCGATCCTCGCGAACATCTTTATCTTGAATATCGATATCAATTGAATCATCAATTTCCGGTGACACGCTCACGGCAGCAAAGCTTGTCTGCCGCTTCCCCTCACTATTGAAGGGACTAATCCTAACCAGACGATGCATACCCTCCTCACCCTTCAAATAGCCGTAAGCCATCATGCCTCGAATCGCTATGGAAGCATGGTTGATTCCGGCCTCTTCATTTTCTTGGCGATCAAGAAGCTCAATGGTGTAGCCGCTATCTACCGCCCATGCTGAATACATACGAAGCATCATATCTGCCCAATCGTTGGCGTCGGTGCCGCCATCCCGAGCGTTAATGGAGAGAATTGCGCCGGCTGAATCATTGGGTCCATTTAAAAGAGCTTTGAGCTCCAAATCCTCGAGTAATTCCTCCAGACGCTTTAGCTCCTCCTCAACCTCCTCCTGAACGGCTGAATCTTCCTCGGCCATCTCGAATAAGACTTCGAGATCACCCACAGAATCTGTGAGGTCATTCATCGGTGAAACGACTGTCTTTAATCCTTTCAATTCGGAAACAACGCGTTGAGCGGCTTCATTATCATCCCAAAATCCACCTTCCCCCATCATTGTTTCGATTTCTTTAATACGGTCTTTCTTGGAAACGTAGTCAAAGAGAGTCTCCCAATTGGAGTAAGCGAGCGTGGATCTCTTTGCTTCTGGAAATTAATTCAGCATCCATTCTCGTGGTCGACTCCATGGGTATGATGTGGTGAAAATGGTCGATCGTGAAAGCGAACGGGTTGTATGATAGGCCAAGTGCATCGAATTAATTGCGGGATGACCAAGATCATTATTAGAATTGTCATTCACGGCAACCTGAAAAACTAAGGTGAAATATACATGGCACGAGTGGTTCTAGCGATGAGTGGGGGAGTCGATTCAAGCGTCGCCGCCCATCTGCTGTTGGAGGAAGGCCATGAGGTGATTGGTGTCTTCATGAGACACGGTGAGGAATCGAGCCAGGCATGTCGAGTTGAATCTCCCGGTAACTCACTCCCTATCGTTAACGATCCAGATGGATCTCCCAATGGCCGATTATTTCAGCAACGTGCTGATCACAAGCAGGGATGCTGCACCGCGTCAGATGCGGCTGATGCCCGTCGAGTCGCATTGAAAATGTCGATCCCATTTTATGCCCTCGACCTTCAGAGCGATTTCAAACGCATTGTTGACTACTTTGTTGATGACTACCTCAACGGACGGACCCCTAATCCATGTGTGAAATGTAACCACTGGATAAAGTTTGGAAGGCTATTTGATTATGCAGATGATGTGGGAGCAGAATTTGTTGCCACGGGGCATTACGCGCGCAAGGCAACCGAAGCTAACCTTGCGGGGTCAGGAACCGATCATTCTTATCAACTGCTCCGAGGCTTAGACTCGGATAAAGACCAGTCTTACGCCCTTTTTGGTATCCAACGTGAACGATTGCGAAGGATGTTGCTTCCTGTGGGTGGGTTTGAAAAGCCTAAAATTCGTAAAATGGCTGAGAACTTGGGTCTCGGAGTTGCCGGAAAAAAAGATAGCCAAGAAATCTGTTTTGTCACTCAAGGCCACCACAGTGACTTCGTACGAGCAAAAGCACCGAACCGGTCCGGCGAAACATCTGGCAACTTTGTGGACACCAATGGGACAATCCTAGGACAACACCAAGGCTATGAGGCATTCACCATCGGTCAGCGTAAAGGCCTGGGCATTGCTTTAGGTGAACCCGTATTTGTCACTCGCATCGATCCATCAAACAACGACGTCATACTGGGTAAAAAGGAATCATTGGCGCGACAGGTGTTTGAAGCCGACGAAGCGAATTGGCTTGTGGAAGATCCTCATCATCTACCCTCCAAACTAGGAATACAAATTCGATACAACGGAGAGCCTAAGCCCGGAAGAATCTTGCTCGAAGACGATCTCACCCGGTTCAAAGTAGAATTTGATCGTCCGGAATTGGCCGTCGCACCGGGACAGGCAGCCGTCATCTACGATGGACCTCGTGTTCTAGGTGGGGGTTGGATTTGCTGATCAAGTGAAACCACCCTGCGTACAAACCACTCTATAGAGTGGTTTTTTATGATTCTTTCGAGAATTGGAAAAAGTGCCAAACCAGTTGCAAAACAATAGGCTTAGAAAAAAGTTGCCGCCTTCTATAGGGACGACTACAGTTGAAGAGAACTTTAGTGGTCTTTATCAGAGTTTACAGCTCATCCTGCCGATACCTCATGTAGGGTGCGCGAAGACGGCGTCATTTGCCGAACCATTTTTAGGGGGAAGGAAGCGGGTTCAATGAAGAAAATTGTGTTGATGGTTGCGTTGGCTGGGTTGTTTAGTGGTTCAACTCATACAGTGAAAGCCGATACAAGTCCGGCCTTACTGAGTGAAATGTTTGGTCGTGGGATTCATGCTTACTACGTGGGGAATCAAGACGGTGCGCGAGAAATGTTCACCTCGGCCATTGAGCATGGCTTGAAAGACCCTCGCGTTTTCTATTTCCGTGGCATTTTAGCTTTTGATGTCGGGAAGACAGAGGAAGCAGTGAACGATTGGAAGCTTGGAGCCGAATTAGAAGCCAACTCGGGAATTAACTTTTCCGTCGGCCGATCCTTATCAAGATTCCAAGGCAATGGCCGTGTGAAATTAGAAGGTATCCGGCAAGCCGCTAAACTTGAGGCGTTGGAAACTCGGATGCAACGTGCAAAAGAGCGATATGGCGAACTTGCTGCTGGCTCAACGCCTCCTGTTGCCACAGGAAAAGGGATCACTCCCCCGCCTATCCCTTCGGATATCGTCAATCTTTTCGGAGCGGACATTGCCGAGGGAGCAGCAAGCGTCGTGGACAATGATGCACTCAAGAATGCGATGAACGACCCCTTCGCTGGAGAAGCCACTGCAGCCCCGGCGAATACTGCTCCGGCCGCCAACAACGATCCGTTTAGTGGTGGGAATGCGGGTGGAAACGACCCATTTGGTGGATCAGCTCCAGCTAATAATGATCCATTCGGTGGCGGTGCCGATCCTTTTGGGGGTAATCCCTTCGGGAACTAGATCCCTAGTTATAAAGTATTGAAATGAAGAAGGCAGTTCGCGAAGGTGAGCTGCTTTTTTCATGCGCTATAAGTGTTGAGTTGGCTCATTGGTCGTGAGTTCCGAAAAACTTTTGTAGAACTTCCTGACTCGGTTTCGGCGTTATCCACGATCCAAGGATTAAGACAGTCGTTGATGCAAAAACCATGACAACGACGGGCTTGAGTGAAAGATCATAGCCACCGAGTGAAAAGGCCAGCATATACGCGCTCAAACCGCCTTGATCGACAGGTACTTGCAAGCCTTGATAAAACAAATAGGCCCATGTTCCGATGGCAGTTAACACACTTGCGATTGATCCGAGAGCAGAAAGTCCACGCCAATACAAAGCAGCGACGACGAGGGGAAAAAGGGCAGCAAAACCACTAAAACACCACACACCCATCGCAAAGACGCTGCGGACGTTACCCAAGCTAAATAAGTAGGTTAAGGCAACAATCGCGACAATAAACGAGCGGGTCAGGACGACTTGCTGGCGATCACTCAATTGATCCTTACCAATGTAGTGAGTCACAATATCGTTAGTGAATATGGTTCCCAGACACAGGAACTGGCTGTCCAAACTCGACATGATGGCAGCGAGTATACCGGCAGCCAGAAAGCCGCCCAAAATGGCCCCTGTCTGTGTTTTGACGAGGAACGGCAAAATCTTATTCACATCGACTCCGCCATTAGGCAGTGTCGGCAAGGGCGGACCAGATGGATGAAGTTCCGGAGATGAAAACAGGCCGAAGGTCCAAACCCCGATTAAGATACATGGCACCCAAACAATCATGATGAACAGTGGCTGGAGAATCACCGGGGCTTTGAATGTTTCTGCGCTTTTTGCAGTCATCCAATGCTGGAAAACGTGAGGAAACATTCCGACCGACAAGGGTATGAGCAAATACATCAAGAATTGTCCCCGAGGCAGATTCTCTCGAGTCGAATGGGACTCAGGCACCACAGAACTTAAATACTGGACGTTCTCAAGAAATGTCGGTTTACCCCCTAGTTGATTTGCGATGGCATAGAACGTCACCACGCCCAAAACCATGAATACCGCAGTCTGAAATGCATTAGCCCAGGCTGTCCCTCGCATTCCACCATAGAAAACATAGGTAAGAACAACCACGCAAATCAGAAGGGAACCTAACCAAGGTGGAACGCCGCCATGTGTTGCAGGATTGATTGACCCGTCTGCCTGAAAACTCTGAAACCAATCCCAATGTGGAGCTAAACCTGCCGTCATCGCTTGAATCACACCACCGCTACTGATGACCCCAATGAGCAGATAAGGAATGACCAAACCCACCAAAATAGGAAATAGCAGTAAGCCAATCAGATCACTATCCAGTCGATCCCTGAAGAACTCAATTTGAGTGGTATATCCATTTTTTTGAGCGTAGGTCCAAACCTTTACTCCAATTAGAAAGAAGCAGAGTGAATGTATGATCCCGCTGCTACTCGCCAGCATTCCATATACACCAATGCCGGTTCGATAAGCCTGTCCCGTACTTCCGACCAATGCAAAAGCTGTCATCGTCGTGCCAAATAAACTCATCACGAGTAAAAACGGTCCGATGGAGTGACTCGCAACTTGATAATCGGATCGAGTACCCCTGAATAAACGATTCGAGTAGAACCCCAGTCCCAAAAGTAACATCAAGTAGCCGAGGATAATGATGAGTTGTGTTGCACCTGGATTCATCGCGGATCCTCCTCGTGTGGAATTTGGGAATCGTGTTTGGGGAGGGAAGAATCGGGATACAAATTGCTAGCAACCTCATCTTTTTCAAAAGGCCAATAGTAATGAGTGACAAACGCCCAACTAGCCACTGCAGCAAGTGATACACACAGGTGCCAAAAGAGTCCCATAGGGATGAATCCAAACACCAGATTCTTGTTGGTCCACAACCAATAGTCTTGGTGCAAAATCAATAATATCCCTGAAACAACGACAACCGGGACAAGAGTCGATTTCCGATTCATAAGCGGATTTCCATCGATTGGGCAAAAAAGATTCGAGACAAAAAATACCAGAATGTTCAAAAGCGGATTGCGTGGAAACTCCCATTTGCGAGCCAATTCATATAGAAAAACAGCTGAGTCGGCGTTCGGAACAAAGGTTTGCAGGCTGAATCTGTCTTAGACCAATAGCCAAAGTGCTAATACTTTGGGCAATTGCACCCAAATCGGCATTCGAATTGGCACAATGGCCATCTATGCTTGTGAACGCCCGAGCGTTGCCCAACCTGCAAAACTGCATCATGCCAACGCTTGATAAGAACATGAGAAAATCGCCACTTATTAGATGATCAACACGTGGAACATTGGGAAGCCTGGCTAAGCTTAGCCGTTGCATTACTGCTCATGGTCAGCCTAGCCATGAAGATCGCGCCTCACGATCTTGTGGCATTGAGCTGTCTCGGAATTCTTATGATTGCACAGAGTGTGACTGGCTCAACGCTTCTGCCTACTCCAGAAGGAGCGGTATCAGGTTTTGGAAATCAAGGATTGATCACGATTGCGCTTCTTTTCGCCGTGGTATCAGGACTTGAATTCACCGGAGGTACAGAATTCGCCACCGGATGGTTTCTTAATCGCGCAAGCACTCTCAAAGGTGCATTATCACGACTATTATTCCCGGTAGCTGCGTTGAGTGCGATGATGAACAACACGCCAGTCGTGGTGGCACTCGTTCCTACAATCAGCGATCTCTCCAGACGAATTTCCTGTTCTTCCAGTCGTTTATTGCTACCCCTCAGCTACGCGTCTATCCTGGGTGGGATGTGTACCCTAATTGGAACCAGCACCAACCTGATTGTTGCGGACCTCAATCAGCAGGCGGTTGCAGATGGAATTGGCACCGACACTCTTCATTTTTTTAGTCCCGCCGCGGTGGGTTTACCCGCCACGTTGCTCGGTTTGATTTACATGATTATCGCATCGCCTTGGCTTCTTCCAAATCGTCGTTCGGCCGTGAGCATATCCGATGATCCGCGGCAATACACCGTAGAGGTTCAGGTGGCGGCTGACGGCCCGCTGGTTGGAAAAACCATCGAACAAGCCGGCTTGCGACATCTACCGGGACTCTATATCGCAGAGATTCAACGATCTGATGGCCAGATTCTCCCCGCTAAGCCCGAACAAGTACTTTACGCAAACGATCTTCTGATCCTAGTCGGAGCATTGGAAAGCGTCGTTGATCTAAGGAAGATCCGCGGTCTCATTACAAGCGATGATCAAGCGAGGAAGTTAAAGGTACCCGCTTGGCAGCGAACTCTCGTTGAAGCGGTTGTGAGTCCGCGGTGCGCTCTTCTTGGCAAGACCGTTCGAGAAGGTTCTTTCCGTTCACATTACAATGCTGCGGTGGTGGCTGTCGCGCGAGGCGATAAACGACTGACTGGAAAGCTCGGAGATGTGAGACTTGAAACAGGGGACGTTTTGCTACTCGAAGCCTCCTTATCCTTTCTCCATCGGAGACGAGAGTCGCGAGATTTTTATCTTGTGAGTGCTGTAAAAAAAGGCAATGTTCGACGCCCTGAAAAAGCGCTAACCAGTGTCATTGTTTTACTGGCGATGGTTTTGATATCGAGCATTACTAATATTCCGATCTTAGCCGCCGCTTTGGTTGCGGCTGTGAGCATGATTGTGATGCGATGTTGCACGACAACTGAAGCTCGCCGGAGCATTGACTGGTCCATCCTCATCGTCATTGGATCCGCCATAGGGATCGGCTATGCGCTAGAACAAAGCCAAGCGGCTTCTACCATAGCAGAAGGAATCCTCAATCTCGCCGGTGGTGACCCACTCTTTACACTCGCTGCAGTGTACATCGCAACGATGCTTTGTACGGAACTGATTACAAACAACGCTGCTGCCGTTTTAATGTTTCCGATCGCCATCAATGCGGCGTCAGGTCTGCAATGTAATCCGATACCCTTCGTTATCACTCTGATGATCGCCGCTTCGGCAAGTTTTTTGTCACCTTTCGGATATCAGACCAACACCATGGTCTACAGTGTAGGTGGGTATCGAGTACAGGATTACCTGAAGTTTGGATTGCCTCTCAGCGTGATTGTTTTCCTCGTCACCATCGTAACGGTTCCTGTGGTGTGGCCGCTGAAGTGATTACTACAACCAGATGGTGGTTCGACCCATTTGAGTCATGATGCGCACTGTTCAAATGGGAAAATTAATGAATCCATTCAATGATTCCATGCGACTAGCTTGTTCTTATCATGCAATCCAAGCCTTCCAGCCCGAAACTAAGTGCTAGTCACTCCTTAGCAGATGCTCTGCGTGTTGACCGATTTCGTCTGAGTAGAATCCGGAAAAGAATCTCGCAAGAAAGCTTCGAACAACAAGTCTTTGAATCGGCTGAGAAAAAGCGCCTTCGCGAATCGATTCAACCGAGACTGGAATACAGCGAAGAACTACCGATCACGCAATATAGACAAGAATTGATTCAGAAAATACGGGATCATCAGATCATCATTGTTTGCGGTGAAACAGGTAGTGGCAAGAGCACGCAACTTCCAAAATTCTGCCTCGAAGCAGGGCTAGGACGAGATGGTGTAATTGGCCACACACAACCTCGTCGTTTAGCAGCTAGAAGTATCGCGAGCCGTTTAGCAGAGGAAGTGGGTGGAAAAGTTGGTGAAGTGATTGGCTACAAGGTTCGATTCGGTGATCAGACTGGGGGCAAGACACTGATCAAATTAATGACCGATGGTATTCTCCTAGCCGAAACTCAGAGGGATCGATATTTGAATCAATATGATGCCTTGATCATTGACGAGGCTCATGAGCGATCACTCAACATTGATTTCATTCTTGGTTATCTCAAGAATCTTCAACACAAGCGTCCAGACCTGAAGATCATTATCACCTCAGCGACCATTGATGCGGAGCGATTTTCAGAGCATTTCTCTACCGGGGAAGAAATC
>JAYYHM010000359.1:0-17010 GCA_036148415.1 Planctomycetota bacterium | reverse complement strand
TGAATCGCTGCGGCATTACTCCATCAGTTCCATATAATCAGTCTCATGATGTTCTCCTGATTGTGATTCGAACAAGATGGTCGCTCTGTAGGTACAGATATGCTTGATAAATTGAATCAGATAGATCGGGAGCTGACCCAGATGGTAGAAGAAAAAAAATTCTGCTGGATCACAATCGAGTAAGTATTGCGCTACAATAGCCTGCCTTCTAAGATTTTGAGATTTGCCGGCAGAATTCAAAGATTCCACCTGATCAATCTTTAAGTGACATCCATCTGCACTTGCAATACTGTGAGTAGGATTGTGATTTCTGCCGCTGAAGGGGTGAGACGAGCTACGTGATTTTCGGGCACATTGACGACGCCGAACCAGTAGGAATGGGACCTTGAATTTAAAGGCTAATCAGATTCACCACGGGAGCTGCCTCGATAAGCTCACCCAATTGAGCGATGTTTCAGTCGATCTGATCTTTGCAGACCCACCTTTCAATATCGGTTACCAATATGATCTATATGACGATCAGAAGACGGAGGAAGAATATTTAGATTTCTGTAAATCATGGATCAGTCAGTGCCATCGAGTGCTCAAGTCCAACGGCTCATTTTGGCTAGCTATTGGTGATGAGTATGCGGCAGAGCTGAAGGTGTTATGTAAACAATTTGGGTTCCATAGCCGGAGCTGGGTGATTTGGTATTACACGTTCGGTGTGAATTGCGCCCGCGGGTTTTCGCGCTCTCACACCCATCTCTTTCATTTTGTGAAAGACAAAGATGATTTTACTTTTAATGGTGAAAATCCAGCCGTCCGAGTCGCTTCTGCCCGTCAGTTGGTGTACGCCGACTCGAGGGCGAATTCTAAGGGGCGATTACCGGATAACACGTGGATTTTGCGGCCACAAGATGTTCCCAGCCCCGGTTTTAGTGTGTCACACGATACCTGGTGTTATTCGAGAGTTGCTGGAACGTTCAAAGAACGTGAGGGCTTCCATGGCTGCCAAATGCCAGAGCAGTTACTTGGACGGATCATTCGTATTTCAAGTAACCCGGGTGATTTGGTCGTCGACCCTTTTGCAGGAAGTGGTACGACCTTAGCGGTTGCAAAAAAGCTCGGTCGTCAATATCTGGGCGTAGAACTTTCAAAGGATTATGTCGCTCGCATTCAAACTCGATTGGATGGATGCAAAGCGGGCGATCTTCTCGATGGTACCGATGGTCCTTCTTCTGGTGTTCCGACTTCCAAGGGAAAAAGACGAACAAAATTTGTTAACGGACGCCCCGTTATTTCTCTGTCAGGTGAATCGGAGCAGGCAATTATTGACGCATTCATGCAAGCAGCAGATGGCTATTCGGCTGATTATGTGTTGTGTGACCCTGAACGAAGTGCCAGATTTCTAAAACGGTGCCGGGAAATTGGGATTCCTGGTGATCCGCGTTTGTGGAACTCGTTCTTATTGAGGGTAAGGAAAGCGGGAAAACTACCCCGAGCTGAAGCGACTGGCCAGAGACTTTCGTCACAGGAGATGGATCCCTACACCGATGGAAGCGAAGTTTCCTTGCGCCTCATCACGCTCGATTACGGTTTGACGCTAGATGAGTTGCTTTGTTCACCGGAAGCCGTTGGTGAGTTCGATAAAATGGCTGCTGCATTTTCTCCAGGTTTCAAACCGTTCCATTATCGTTGGGCCGCGCTTGCTTTGAGGAAACGTGCCACGACTAAGCGTTTCCGCACTGCAGCATCTGAGCAATTCAAGCATTGGAAAGCACAGAAATCACCGAGACGGAGAGCTCTGAGTCAACACGCTTCTAAGCAGTATGCTCGCCCAGCTGTATATGCACTATACGATGGAAATTTTTCAGTTTATGTGGGTGAGACGCGTAATCTCAAGCAAAGGATTGAGCATTTGCTCGAAAGTGAAATGTGGTCCCGATTTAATGTGGATACCATTCGCATTTGGGATATTGCCCAAGAGTTAGATCAGTTTGCTTTACGCTCATTTTTGGTGACAACGCAGCAGCCATTGTTGAATTCAGATTTTCTTGTATGCGATGCAGTCAACGGTTAGAAAATCTTACTGATAAGTAAGAAGCGTTGCAGAGATGTGTCATTTGGATCAGGGTATCGATACCGAGATCCTTAAGGTGTAGGACGACATTTGGGTTATGAAAAAGATTTTAAAAAAACAAACAGCTATTATTTTTGTCTTCTTCTTGTTCTACGGCGTGCTGCCGGTCAATAGTAATGAGAATGATCAAAAAAAAATCAGCTGGGCGGAACTCCCTCCGCTTCCTGACGAGCTCGGTGTAGCAGGTCCCTTTGTGGGGGTTCATCGTGAAAACCTGATCGTGGCAGGTGGAGCGAATTTCCCACAGCCAGTCTGGGAAAATCAAAAGCAATGGTTAGACGATGTTTATGCCTTGAAACGTGAGGGTAGCGAATACAACTGGAGAACAATTGGCAAATTACCAAAGAGGATCGCTTATGGTTGTTCAATCTCTGTCGAGGATGGCGTCCTCTGTATCGGTGGCTGCGATGCGTCAACACACTTTAGTGATGTATTCCTTATGCGAATTAGCACGGATGGGGACAATCTAGAAACCATTCCATATCCATCTTTGCCAGTGAAATCTGCTTATGGTGCAGCGGCTATCTTGGACGATGTGGTCTATGTAATGGGTGGACAGGGAAATTCAAAACTGGAATCTGCCACCCGGTCTGTTTGGTCTCTTGATTTGAAACAGAGTAATCGACCTGAAGATTTGCAGTGGAAACAACTGGGGGATTTTCCGGCGGAGAATCGTGCTTTTCATCTTTTGGTAGCTAGCGAAGATTCTCAAGGGGGTTCCATGTTTCTTATCAGCGGGCGACGGAAGTCATCTACTGGTGTAGTTGAGTTTTTACAGGATGTCTGGCGCTACACGCCAAGTTCTGAGCAGTGGACTCGTCGCAGTGATGTGCCCGCTTGTTGTATGGCGGGTACGGGGCTGGCTTTGAGTGCCGATGAATTATTAATTTTTGGGGGTGCCGACGGATCCTTGTTTGATCAAGCGGATGTACTCAAGGATCAGCATCCAGGTTTTCCTAAGCAACTTTACTCCTACAACTTAGAAAGTGATCGCTGGACTGGAATCGGAGGGCTCCCCGCGAATCATGTCACAACCATGGCTGTTCACTGGCAGGACTCCATCGTCATTCCGACGGGTGAAATTCGTCCGAGAGTTCGCACGCCGTCGGTTTTGAGGGGCTTTCGTGCGCCTGTTAAAGAAGCAGGTGCCCTTAGATAATGGATGACAAAGAAACGGTCATTGACTCAATCCAGTCAACGAGTCAGCAGGAGTTTTACCGTAATTACTATCAAGAAGGACTACTCGAAGATGTCCTGCCATTTTGGATGACTCACGGTGTGGATCATGAATATGGCGGTGTGCTCACGTGTCTGAATCAAACGGGGCAAGTGATTGACACCGATAAAGCCGTTTGGCAGCAGGGTCGGTTCTGTTGGCTGTTGGGAGAGCTCTATAATACCTATGTGGATCATGATTCTGTTCAGAGGGAACAGTGGCTTTCTGTCGCCGAGGGGTGCGCAAAATATCTGGATCAGCACTGCACCGATGACGAAGACGGTCGAATGTGGTTCCACCTCACGCGAGAAGGGCAACCCATAAGAAAGCGAAGGTATGCGTTCAGTGAAAGTTTTGCAGCAATAGCTTATGCCGAATTAGCGAAGGCCCGCGATGAGAGCAGTTATGCTAACAAGTCGATTGAGTTTTTTCGAAAATTTATCGAACGCTCTCGGCATCAAGATTTATCTTCGCAGAAGTTCACGAACACTCGACCGAGTCGTAGTATCGGCTACCCGATGATTATACTTATCACCGCACAGGAGATGCGGGATGCCATCCAATTCGATGAAGCAAATCACTGGATCGACGAAAGCATCGAACAGATGGTTCAATTTCACCTCAAGCCTGAGCATCGCTGCATTATGGAGACCGTCGCATTAGATGGCGAGATAATCGATCACTTTGATGGGCGAACGCTGAATCCGGGACACGCGATTGAAGCTTCCTGGTTCATCATGCGTGAAGGAATGTATCGGAAGGACCAAGGCTTGATGGATTTGGGCACGCAGATTCTAGATTGGATGTGGGAACGTGGATGGGATCAGGAATATGGTGGTATGCTGTACTTCACGGACCTGTTTGGGCATCCCGTGCAAGAGTACTGGCATGACATGAAATTTTGGTGGCCGCATAACGAGGCGATTATCGCTACCTTAATGGCTTACGTGATTACCAAAGATGTCAAATACGCTTCATGGCATAAGCAAGTCCATGATTGGTCCTATGAGCATTTCCCGGATCCCACGCATGGCGAGTGGTTTGGTTACTTAGATCGAACGGGTCGCGTAACATCCACTGCCAAAGGTAACTATTGGAAGGGGCCGTTCCATTTACCGAGAATGCAGCTGACTTGTTCCCAACTTTTGGCATCTGAGCCAGTTTGAACCCACTCTAGTGAGGTCATGATCAAGTCATCGGCGGGTACTCATCGACCGGTTTTCACTACTGTTGATGATCTTTGACCCACTCAAAATGCGGAAAATACTGGGAAAAACCAAACAAATACTGAAATGCTCAAACCCTATTTGATCTTAGAACGTATTGGAGTTTGCAATTTCTACACCGCATAACACAATTAGGTTCTCAGCGTTTACAATTTTGGTCGAAGCAAAAAAGACACTCTTTCTATAAATGACTCGAAATCCCTCTTGAGGTTTTACACGATGCAAAATGATTCAAACCGTCGAAATTTTCTGAAGGGCTCGACGGCGGCTGCAGCTGGTGCTGCATTAACAAGCACGATTGCACGAACAGCTCATGCTGCAGGCAGCGACGAAATCAAGTTTGTTTTGATTGGGTGCGGTGGCCGAGGACTCGGTGCTACCGAAAACATCATGAACACCAAAGGAAATGTAAAGCTTGTTGCTGCTGCAGATCCTTACACCGAAAAAGCTGCTAATAATCTTGCAAATCTCGGTAAAAAGAATCGAGGTAAGTATGCAGAGAAGATCGATGTCCCTCAAGACCGCATCTTTGGTGGTTTGGATGGATATAAAAAAGCTATCGATGTGGATGCTGACCTAGTCGTGATAGCGACCCCACCCGGATTCAAGCCTCAGCAGTTCGAATATGCGGTGAATAAAGGTCGCCATATCTTCATGGAAAAGCCAGTCGCTTCGGACGCAACCGGAGTTCGGCGAGTTCTGAACGCCGTTGAAGAATCTAAGAAAAAGGATTTGATGGTTGCCATCGGTTTGCAGCGTCGTCACGAACCACGCTATGTAGAAACCATCAAGAGAATTCATGATGGTGCAATTGGCGATGTTATCAATATGCGAGTCTACTGGAACGGTTCCGGTATCTGGTATCGAAACCGCAATGAGTTGCAAACGGAGATGGGTTTCCAAGTTAACAACTGGTACCACTTCAATTGGTTGTCAGGTGATCAGATCTGTGAACAACACATTCACAACCTCGATCTTGGGTGTTGGGTGAAAGGTGAATATCCCGTTGAGTGTAATGGGATGGGAGGGCGTGAGTTGCGAGAGGGTGGCGATTCTACGAAATCGCAAATCTTCGATCACACCTTCTGCGAGTACACCTTTGCTGACGGTACGAAGATGTACAGCCAAGGACGCCATGTTCGTGGTGTCTGGAACAAGGTTGGCGAATTCGTTCATGGATCCAAAGGTACATCTGATCCCGGAGCGGGCTGGATTGATGGCGCAAATCCATGGAAGTTTGAAGGTGAACGACCCAATGGACACCAGCAAGAGCAGCATGACATGATCGAGTCATTGATGGCTGGGAAGATTTATAACGAAGGTGAATATGGTGCTAAATCAACCTTCACCGCTATTCTAGGACGCGAAGCATGTTACAGCGGAAAAGTCATCAAATGGGATGATCTTCTCGCTAAAGGCACCGAGCTTGCCCCGGGAATTGATAATTACACTCTTGATACTCCCCCTCCACCATCAGCATTGCCTGGGGAAGACGGAAGTTACCCGTTTGCGGTTCCAGGCAAATATGATCCATTCGCTTAGTGTGAATGGCCGAAATAAAACATGACTACCGTCACGGTTACTTCGACCGTGGCGGTTTTTTTATGCGATGTGTCAGACGACACTACTTTCCTGAAATCCGCCGCCGCTGTCCTGATTGCGTATCAGTAGGAAAATGCAAACGCAATTTTGGCAACGGATCTTGAGTGCCCGTAGGCATTTCCACTCCCGGTGAATCGTCATACGGAACCGTCTCATTCTGCGGAGCAGGAAAAGATTCTTCCGAAGAATCGGCAGTTAGGTCGCTGTGATCATGCGTTAGAGGATCATCTCCCTGATCAGGATTCGTATTTTTTTGATGGTTGCATTTAAACCATCGACCAGCAGGACCGGCAAGCATTTCTGGAAGCAGAATCAAATCACCCACAAATGCGGTAGCGAGCATCACTAACATCAATGATCCGAATCGCTGAGTTGGTGTGAAGGTAGATAATGCAAAAACAAAAAGGCCTAATCCACCAACGATTGTGGTTTGTGTCATCGCCGGCCCAACACGTCGATAGGTTTCAATGACCGCATCAATACGGCTCATCCCGCGAGCGAGGTTCGTGCGAAACCAAGCAAGAAAGTGGATCGTGTCATCAACAGCCACGCCCATTGCAACCGACGCGGTCATCATCGTGCCGATATCAATCTCCATACCAAGATGGCACATCACTCCAAATACCATGATGACAGGAAAGACGTTCGGAATCATTGCTACCATGCCCGCCATTAGTCCGTCTCGAAGATTCGCGGGACGCATCCATGTGGTGGGCAGAGTGCCTGGATTCAACAGGAGAATCATCACACCGGCGATGAGAATGAAGGCTAGGCCGATGGATTCGGTCAGGCTTGTTAAAAGGGTACGCTGAGCTTTATAGACGACAGGTACAACTCCGGTATAAACTACTCCCAAACTACCAGCTTGTGAATATTTATCGTCTTCCGGTTTCGATACGGTCATCTTGTATCGAGAGTCAGCCATGATCGGCTCGGTGTCAATCAAACGCTTTGCGCCCGCGAAATCTTCTTTCTTGAAGACGTCACTGCCAAGCCATACGATAGAGTCGTAACGTTCAACGAATTTAGACCATTGGTCACTGCTTACAAGTTCATCGCGTTTTTCTTTTGAGACATCCAGCCAGGATGGCCTGGCAATCCTTTCACCACTGATCAGTTCGCCAAGCGTGCTGAGGTATGCAGCTCGTGCATCAATCTCATCTTCATCAGTGAGTAGATCTGCTTTGTCCAGATCGGGAGGAGATTTGGCTCCAACGAGAAGTACGCGTGACTTTGGATTCACACGACCGGCCCCACTCAGATCCTGAGCTGCTAGATCGGTTAAGAGAATACGTCGGGTTTCATAAGCATGAAGTACAGGTTGAACTGCTTCACGAAGTGTGTAGATAAAGTTTCCGTAATCGACATCTGAAAGAGCCGCAACACGTAAACTGATTCTCCACAACTCGGTTGGATTGGGGTCGGTGCCCTTCTCCATTTGTAGGTAATCAATCTGCTTAAGGTCCTCGAGCGATGCGGTGAGTTCACGATTGAACTTTGCGCGGACAGGACTATAGCTATTCGAGGGAGCAGGTAGTGGTGGTAAAAAGGTGTTGGCGCTCATGGCTTGTCCCACCACGCCTCGACCAGGCTCGCCAAGTGTGTTACTCACCACCTTCCGAACTCGCTCTACCAGCTCTGCTCTTTCCAAGATTCGCAAGGAATCGATAGCGAGAGAATCATTTTCCTCCGTGGAACCCTCTGTGTTGCTGGACAGGCTGTCAGCCTGCATCGAAGCTGGAATACGGACGACCAATTCCATCGGAACCAGTTTCCCGAAATTATCTTCTAGCCAACCATAGTCATGAATAATCCGCGAATCGGAATCAAAGAGTTTAAGTAATTGGACGGATGTTTTAATCTCCCGCAGTCCCCATGCTCCGAGGAACAGAGCCAACAGGCAAACTGTGGTTACGAAAGAGTAATGACTCGTGATCCAACGACCCAAACCTGCCCACCAATCGGAGAGCTTCGATTCTTTGGCAAGTTCCGCGTTGGGTAAAACTTCTTCTCCTTTAAAACCGGGAACAAACGTCTGCAATGCTGCCGGTAAGTAAGAGAAGAGGACTCCGACGGTCATCATGACTCCGATACCGGAGTACAAACCAAAATTACTGATGGGAGCTAGATTACTTGTGAATAACGAAACCAATCCGATAGCAGTAGTGGTTGACGCTAGTGCACACGGTAACAGTGCGTGCCTAAAGGCTCGCCCTGTAGCTCCACGCTCTCCACGAGCTCGCACCTCATCCCGATAGTAATTGATGACGTGAATAGCACCGGAGAGACCAAGAACATACACCAATGAGGGCATGCTCATCAAAATCGCGTCAACACGGCCCGAAGTCCACCACACGATCCCCATGCTCAAGCCTGCTGAACTGCCGCCAACCACGAAAACCATCATGGTGATTTTGAGGCTACGGAAACAGATATAGGAGAGCACGATTCCCAGTAAGATGCTGTATCCAACGAGTCGAACAAGGGTCACCGTGCCTTCTTCATCAATTGCCACATTATCTACGGGAGGACCGCCCATGCGAAGTGGCGTTGTCCCCGGAGCGATAATGGAATTACTTTTGTTAAAAGGCGGAGGCGCCATCGAGGGTGCACTAGGCGCAGTAATTCCTGATGCTTCTGCAAGCACCAATAGGCGGCCCCTTGCTTGACCCAAACATCCCCGTCCCAAGGCGAACGGTAAATTGTCGTTGGCAAGATTGGTGAGGGTAACCATCACACAAGTCAATCGCGATGGTGGTTCTACTCCGGCTGCATCGTAAACGGAGTAACAAATTCGAGTTCTTTGCTCCAAGGATGCCTGTTTCAGGACTTCCAAGGATCCATCAAATTGCGACTCCAGTACTTCATTTATGACCCGTTGGGCGGTGAAATCAAAATCAGAGGGTAGTTGATTCTGACCACTTTCGGGGAGCATCGATCGGAATGCTTTGGGGGTCCAATCAAATTTTTCATTAATCGCCGGTGCAAACAAACTCCCCGTCAATCTCTCCATCGCTAAACGCTTAGCAACTACGGCTCGTCGCGATTCGTCAGTGAGGTCCACTGGCCAAAGCGATCCGTCTTTTTGAGCCAGTTCTTCCACGACCATTTCGCCCGTTTGAACGGTTTGAAATAGTGGTGCACACAGCAGTGACAAATCATTGTAGAAAGGATTGGCAACTCGCTCGGTTGAAGGTTTACCAAAGGCGGTGACAAATTGACCTTCGAGTTGGAAGGTTCCCATCGATCTTTGGACTCCGCGTACAGCACCTGCCACCGCGTTCATGGCTCCTTCCCAGCGGTACAGTCGGCCGTCAGGAGTGATGTAGTGCCATTGGCCAGAAGCAGTACATAACCACTTCTCTTGCAATCCTCCCCAATTTAAGAATTCGTTTCCACTTCTAAGCAGCTGAAGTTCTTCCCCGAACTGGCGAGCGCGCTTATAGTGAATTGCCTCTTCCTCAGGCATCCCTTGCCAAGGCTCGTAGGTGGCGCTCTCGTGAATCAGTTTTTCTTGAAAAAGTTTCAGACGCTGATCGTTGGATGAACAACCGGGCCAGGTCGTCAGCACAAAGCTCTCGCCGGCGAAATGTTCGGCGAACCAACTTAGTTCGGCAGTTTCTGGAAAATCACTCGGTAGCCAATCTTTGACATCGTTTTCTTTCTTTTCGAGACTAAGCCGAGCCGCTCGGAAGACCGAAGGCATGCAGAAAAAGAAAACGACGAGTATCAGAAGCGCATACGGAATCCCCAGGGGGCTGCGTCGCTCGAGGAGAGGATCTTGGTTCATAAGCGACAAGTGGGGACCAAAAACACTGCGGACTTCACATAATTAGAACGGCTTTGTTCGTAAATTACCGATCTGTGACGTAGGGGTCTACTTCAATCCCGGCTTAACGTGCCCGCAGGAACGGTTTCCCGCATGAATGTAGTAATCACGGTCAGTTTGCGACCTAAAATCGCATAGATTAGTTCTTTGGAGGGGTGTAAATGGCCATTTTCGAATTCACCTCTACTCGCTAAACCAATATCCTGATTGAGCTCATGTCGGCAAGCTGAGGGAACGACTTGACCAACCGGAGTTTTGAGAAGACCAAGAATCCGTGGCAACGGATTTTGATCACCCGTTTTCTGGCCAAGGGATTCTTGAAATCAAATTCCTCATTCAAGGTCCATCAGTTCGCCATCAGCGCGGTTGCCAAACTGCCTAAAAAGAGTGGTATCAATATTATCAGATAGAAAACGAGTCGATCCATCCGCAAAGGTGAACAGAGCACCTCCCGGGTGATAACTCCCAAATTTTCCTACAGCCGTTACGTCCTCTGCCTCCTCATCATTCATTGACCAATAATCTCTCTGGTCAAATCCGCTCGTGTTTCGAAGAGTGGAGCGATCACCGACAACCCAACCGAGGCTCTGACTATTCTGTTTACATTCGCCTAACAGGATGGTGTGTGCACTTCCGTCGAAGATGTCACTGTATCGAACTTCACTATTGAGAAAGAGTAGACCATTGTTGTCCACATCAATTGGAGCTTCGGAGTCATGATGACAGCCAACGTAGTGATTCAGTCCGATTCTTTGTTCGCCTTCAACACGAATCTGTTCACCCGGGTTGGATGGACAAAAAAGCGTGGGAATCACTAACGCACGAACTGGTGCATTCACTTCAGCAAAAGCACCGGCCTCAAGGTCAAACTGCTTGTAAGCGGATTGCTGTTCGATGTATGGCAGGATGGAGACAATCCAGCTCACCACTTTACCTTCGGGCTGATTCGTGATGGGTCCCTGCGGATTCAAACTACCTGCGGGCATGTGCTCCATGCTGAATTCATAATGATGAATAGCTAGACCCAATTGGGTTTGATTATTCATGCAGGAGACTCGCCTGGCTGCTTCTCGGGCAGCTTGCACCGCTGGTAGTAATAGACCAACCAATATCCCGATGATCGCTATCACCACCAACAGCTCCACAAGAGTGAACCCGGTTTTGTTATGGTGATGGCGTAGTCGGTTCGTAGTTTTGGGCATATTCATTGACTCCGGTTTATGAATTGAGCAGACGATGTTCAATTGTCTTTGATTTGGTAGGTATAATGATGTGTTCGTTTTGTGATGGATGGATCAAATTGCTCTATTTCGGAGTCTTGAAGACCCAGCTGTGCAGTAACCATGACCCCAATTTGCTCCGGGTCCGTCCCTCTCTCAATGCTGATTTTTACCTTGGGGTTAAGTTGACTGAGGTCTTGAATCTCGGGTTCCCAAATCTCACCTGAATATTCGACCGAGTTTGCAAGCTGCGTTGCAGACCTGAGGACCCCCGCGTCGAGTAGGTACTCTGTTTGCCTCATTTGTTGCGAGTGTTTAGCAGCTCTCCGTGCGCGAATGGCCTCAGCTGTTGAAAGGCTGATGATCGACGTTGCTACACCGATGCACACGAGCACACAAATGACCAGAAACCCATTTCGATTCGATGACCGCGTTCTATACGTCATTGTTTACCCTCGCGGTCTGATGTTGTAGTAATCGCCCCAGTACTGCTTTGAACTCGCGTTTTGGAGCGGAACTCATGATCTGACCTGTGCTGCCGGATTGGATGGTGAGGCCGACCTGATTCAAATCACTCTGGATCACAAATTTGCAGGTGATGGCCCTTCTGAATTGGTAGGTTTCTTTTCGGATTACCTTGCCATCCAAGAACAGGGTTCTTTCAATGAAATCTTCCTCAGCTGCAAACCGGATGATGGTTTGATCGTGGTATGTCAGCTCCAGTTCTCCGTCTGATTTGACCTCCGCAGACTTGGCTCGATGGATGTCAGGGCGAAAATCACCACTGAAACGGTCCATTAAGCGATGTTCCAGCGATCGATCACGGGTGACGGAATGGTAACGCATTGCCTGATGGATCAGACCAACGGATAGAATCATCAGCGTGCTTCCAACCGTCATCGTGATCGATAGCTCGATTAGGGTGTAACCGGCATAGCGTGTACGGCTCATTGATCTTCCTCCCCCATCCAACCAATTAGCTTTACTGGTGCTTTGGGTTGGCTGGTATTCCAATCGAGTTGAAGAAGAATCGCTGTCTTGGTTCCATCACACCAAGAAGCCGTGATGGCAGCGTTCGGCGAAATGGATTTCACCAATTGCGAAGGTTCTAGATTTTCCATCGCGGGTAGCCTAGCCTCAGGATTCAAACTGGTGAGATGATCGATTTCCCAACTTAATTCTTCGATGGCGATCTGTTGATGTCGTGAATCCTGCCATAGCTTTGTTGTTTTTACAGCAAGACTTGCAATCACGGAGATTGCGACAGCCAGCAAAGAACATGCCACTACAAGCTCCGCGCTTGCAAATGCCGTTCGAGTGTTTGTAGTTTTCTTATTCATGCTTCGGTCGTCCCTAAAGCACCGTTGCTAAGGCTTGTACCAGTTCGGTCAAAAAGCTGAGCATTGCAGCAGCGATAATTAGCGTTATCAGGGCGAAAAAAAGTGTGATCACAGGGTGCAGCATACGAGAGCGGATTTTCCTGTTTAGGGAGCTCGACCGCCGTTTTTGCTCGGCGAATTCCCGCAAGCACCAAACCCGACTATCTGCGTGTTCTAATAGATTAAGCGATTCAGCTTCCTGACGGTTGAGCAAGCCGCAGTTCGCAAGGGATGACCAAAGATCCGCACCACTTTGCAATTTCGAGTTAGCAAGCTCAAGCTTTCTCCGTGTGCGACGATCAAAATGAAGTTGTGAAAGCGATTCGAGTAACGTGTCCGCGGAGTTTCCAGACTGAATTGTCAACGCGAATAGATCCAAAATCTGACTTTGTGTTAGTGCTGAGTAACTCAATGAAACCGTTGCACGGGCTGCTTTGGACAATCGGTGTGGTATCGGTATCCAAGTAAGGAGTGTAGCGATCAATACGATCAGAAAGCCGAACGGCAAAAATCCGCCGACCCAATCGACCAAGATCGTGAATAGGGTGTTCGAAAGATTATCATCAGCAAGATTGAATTCCTCATTCATCTGTGCCATAACCGGCACGATGAAGGTAACAAAAAAAGAAATTCCAAGTAAGAAAATCACCGACACACTTGCAAAATAGATTTGCGTATTCTTGCGGTTGTCTGAATCGTGATCACCCCGCGTACCATAGCTTTGAATTAGTCGATCATAGGTTGTCGTGAGGGACCCAGTATTCATTCCGAGTTGCAAAGCAAGCAAGTCATGGTCGCTGATCGCGTCTGGCACTTGTTCCAAAGCTTTGAGAATGGGTGTCCCGCTATCTATCCTGCGGTAGAGTCGATTCAGTCGTCTTCGGTATCTTCCGCGGTGCCCTTTCGCAAGGTTTTTGATTAGAGGTTGTGGATCGAGATGCTCGCGGTGTGCCAGCGCAAGAATTCGGATGAGGCTTCTCTGCTTCACTCGGAGTGTATCTCCGGGCCACCAAGGAGTTGCCAACCATCCCGGTTGTGAATTCAATAGGAATTGCCCGATCAATGGGAACCACTGTTTTTGCATGCTTGTGATTTCCTAGCTATGACAGGCCAGAAATGAGACTGAGTAACGGGGCGAACAAAACGATTACGATAAATCCGATGACAACACCGAGTGCAACAACGGAAATTTGCGCAAATGCTCCAGCAGCCCATTTTACGCGATGATGAACTCGTTCCGCATAGATCTCGGAAACTTCACGCAGGAGGGCAACATTGGGATTTTTTGGATTTTGCAGAGCAAGGATCATGTTCGGAGGGAACTGATGGGCTAACTTGCCTTCTTGCCATGAGGGATCATTATCCATTTGGATGGCAAGCCTTTTGCAAGCACGGCGATACCAATGACTTTTTAGAGCAGAACTTGCAATTATCATCGCATGGTTTGGCTTGATGCCCAGATGAATTAGCTCCGCGAGACGGCTTGTGAGTACCGAGATGTCACTCAGGCTTGCCGAGTTACCATTGATTAGAAACCTGAACAGTCTATGGCTTAGACCGGTGTAGGCCCAAAGCTTTTTTATGGCGAGGATTGCGGCGAATCCAGCCATCAAGGACGATAGTAAACGTATTGGATGTGTACGAAGTTCTCGGGATAGAGAAACCACGACTTGAGTCGCTCCGGGTAGTACAATCCCGTAGTCTTCAAACATACGGTCAAACGCCGGTATAACGAAAAGTGTAAGCAGCGTAAAAACCAACAGAATGCTGAGGAACAATAGTGCTGGATAGGCCAGAGCGCGACGTCTTTCGATCTGAATTTCATGGTTACGAGATGCATAAACAATCAAGTTGGCCAGCCCATTGTTGACCGAATCTGGATTGAAGCCCGAAGCAAGCACCGGAAGCCATTGCACGATTAGCGGATTTGACTGTAAGTCCTCAACTGAGTTAGCGGCTTGCAGTTCCCTGAGAAGCTCTCGCAGCTGATTTTTACTACCAAGCTCACCGAGATCATCCAGAACGGCCGCTAGTACCAAAATGACAGCGTCACGTTCTTCGAAGATTGTTTTCAGTGATTCGGATGAATTTTGTTCCGTCATGTAATCATCAAGTAAACGTTTGTCTGAGGATTCAGTGTCAAACCAGTAAACCTATGACTTATAAAACTCTATTTCGTTCGGGAGCCTGTCTCGACTCAAACACAATTAACAACTTCCCTGAATGATGGCTATTTACCTAATCCGGTGAGAGGGTTGGCGAGATCCTCCAAAATCTCAATCACTGGATTGAATAAGCTAAAACTGTATGCAAAGACGAGGAGTCCGCCAATGGCCACTCCAACCGCTGTGGGAAGCATTGCATGCCATCCCTGTGAGTCTCGAGAAGCTGTGTTGTTATAAATAGCTGAAATGATAGGTAGAATCTTCTGAAGAGATTTTCCATCGGAGTCTTCGCGCGTAATCGCCCACTTCATGAGTGGTGGTAATGACTCCTTTGATCGTTCATTCTGAGTTTCCTGATTGGATCGATTGAATTCCCCTAGAGGAATATCTGTGGAAACTGTTGCGGTCCAATGAGAGGCTGATAAGCTCGTTGCAAGTTTTGTTTCGCAGCCGTTCGCGATGAGCTGTGAAAGCAAGTTTGCGGCGTGTGCTTTACAACTGGCCTCGTAGTAAGCTTCATTACCTGGGATCCAACGCCATGTTCTCTTACTTCCCTTTGCGATCCACCATGTCAGAAAAAGAAATAAGGTCAGAGTTGCGGCAACGCTCCAGACGGGAAATAATTCTCGGGATCTTGTAAGGAATTGGACACTTGTCGGTGGCTGCTGCTGCACCTGTTCATACATCGCATCAATTGTCGGAGTTGTGTAAAGACAGATCAGGGCAAACCCTAACAGTACCAGCACCGACAGAATGACAGGGTAAACGATCGCTGAGGTCAACTGGCTGGTGATTTGTGCCCGGACCCGTTTAGGGAACCTTAATTGTTCAAGTGCTAAAGAACGCGATCCAGTACTTTCATAGATTGCGATTGCTCGGCAGTAGTTAATTGCGTCTGGAAACTCGGTTGCGATATCTTCCTGGATCGATGCCTTGGATCGATGGAAAGTTGAGAGATAATCATTAATTTGATGAAGCAACGCTGAGTCGTCTTGGGACGTCTGGGATAGTCGATTGCCTGTGCCTGTATTTTCTGATCCTGCCAAACTGAAAGAGAGACCTGATTTGGTTAACATCACCAGCTCGCGGTTCAAGCTGATCAAGTCATCGATGGTGATGTTTTGCATGAAGATAGCTATTGAAAATGTATTTCAATGTTGGAAGGCGGCGACGTCCCTTAACGAAGTATAGTTGAGCCACCGGGCAATTAAAAGCCAATCGATTATTCAGGTCATTCGCTAAGGATATCGGCTAATCATTTAGGGCAGGCCATTAAGTCTGCGGGCTTGATTGATGGCTGGTTCATTGTCTTAGGCCATCACCTCCGTTAATTATCGATAGGGTTTGATCCACCTCGATAGAAACGGTTGCCAACGATTTGCTCTAAAATGAAAAACATTGAGACCAGAATGACAGCGGGTGCATGAAGTGGGAGGTAACTCTTTCTGGATGACTCGGTGAAGCTTATGTTTTCGATGTTATCAACCAAATCGTATTCTTCTGTCCCAAATTTTTCTTGCAGTAGTGAAACATCGATTCGACTGGATCTGGTTGCGTTCTCAGCAAGATTGGCGGAAAAGCCAGTCTTCAGTTGCTTGCCTCGGATCCAGTATGTCCCCGCCGTGGAAACCTCCCTAATTCGCAAGTAGTTACCGCCTTTTAAACCGAGAATGGGAGTAGGGTTATCCAGCTCCGGTTCAAACAAGAAACCATAAATGTCTTCATTAGATCTTTGTTCGTTTTGTAATTGAAAGGCAAAACTCCTACCAACGACAGCATCTGCTCCAGTGTTAACTCGTTGACTGAGATATTCGATCGTCTGCCGGCACAGCAACCAGGCTGGCCAAGCATTACTGCTAAAAAGCTGATTCCATGCCTGGTTATCATTTGATATTGCAGGGAACGGTGTTGTAAAAAGAACCAGTCGACCCTGTGCAGAAGCTGATTTACTTGGTCTGCCTATGGAACGTTCAATCACGGCCGGATGATCCGTGCCAGCATATTTGATGAGAATGTTGTCCGAATCCGCAGGATTTAATTTCCAGTATTGTTGGATACGGTGATCTCCCCAGGGTACGTTCGCTGTAAGAGTGCGAAGTGTGGGATGCTGGATATCGACCGGTTGAAGAAAGGTCCCGGGTTCAGGACTACGCCATCGTATTGCTTCAGTCGATAGCCAAGGGGAATTATCACTTTCCATAGTGATTTGACTACCAAGGCTTACCAGCATCTGTCCTCCGTTTTTGAGGTA
>JAYYHM010000358.1:0-6550 GCA_036148415.1 Planctomycetota bacterium | reverse complement strand
ACACGCTTTCCACTTTGTAGATGCAAAATCACTCCATCATCATCTCCCTCAATGTTTTCCATCTCTTCATCGTGACGAATCACCACGCCCTGATCACGGAGATGATAGGACAGTGCATCGATGATTTCATCGTCCAAAAATTCCAGTAGCTGGGATCGCGTATTGATCAAATTGACTTTCACGCCAAGGTTACGAAACATCGATGCATACTCCACACCAATCACCCCGGCACCATACACACACAAAGATGTCGGCATTTCGTCGAGCCCGAGAATCGTGTCACTGTCATAAATCCTCGGGTGGGTAAAATCGACCGAGTGGGGATGAAATGGCCGTGAACCAGTCGCAATGACAAAGAACTTGGAACGGATTGGTTCACCACCATTAATGGATACAGTATGCTCATCTAAAAACCGAGCCTGTCCACTGAATAGTCTGACTTGATTCCTATCATAGAAAGATTGCCTCATATTGACCTGCTGGCCGATGATGGCTTGAGTACCTCGTTTCAATTGCTCCAGTGTTGGTGAGGCAGTCATCCCCATTTCACGAAACGAAGGGTTATTCAAGACATTCATCGTGCTGGTGATCGCATAGCGAAGCGCCTTGCTTGGGATCGTCCCCCAATGGGTACAACCGCCTCCAATTTGTCGATAACGCTCCGCAATACCTACGCGCAAACCACCTTTAGCAGCCTGCATCGCTGCCCCCTCACCACCTGGACCGGTTCCAATGACAAAGAGGTCATAGTCAAATTTTGAATCATTCATCTTCAATCTCTTACTATTTCTTGCATTTCACACTCTAACCAACTGTTCTTGCAATGTTAGTCGCCTGCGTCCAGTCCGATGTTACCTTCGCCAACATCGATGACAATATCAAACGTGTTTCTCGTTGGTTAGAAATAGCCTCTGATTCGGGTGCGAAATTGGCCGTGTTCCCAGAGTGCATGCTAAGTGGTTACGCCTATGACGCTCGAGAATCTGCCCTACCGCATGCGATTCAACTGAACGACCCTCGCTTTGACTCACTGATCGAGTTAGCTGTGAGACACGAACTGCATTTCACGCTCGGTTTTCTCGAGAAAACTCAAACCCAATTATTCAACGCTTCCGCCCTCATTGGACCATCTGGAGTAGTTGGCCACTACCGCAAAACTCACTTGCCACACTTAGGAATCGACCGTTTTGTCGATCGAGGCGACTTGGGCTACCCGATTTACGAAGCACCCCATGAATCAGATGAAGCCAAAATTGGGCTCGCAATTTGCTACGACAGCTCTTTTCCAGAACCCATGCGAGCTCTTGCGCTCAAAGGTGCGGATATTATCGCACTGGGAACGAATTGGCCCATTGGTGCGTCACGAACAGCGGCAGTAGTACCTCCGGCACGCAGCATGGAGAATCACTTGTTCTTTCTTGCTGCCAATCGCGTTGGCGAGGAAAACGGGTTTGGATTCTGCGGATGCAGTTCTATTTGTGGCCCGGACGGGCTGGTGCTTGCATCAACTCAGTCTGACCAAGAGACAATCTTGACGGCAGAAATTGACCTAGAGATTGCGAGAAACAAGAGAATTGAGCGCGTACCTGGCAAGCATGTTATTCATCGATTCAATGATCGTTGCCCAAGTCTCTATCATGACTTGATCGCTCCTGTCTCTACCTCGCAGACTGAGTCAGAGACGGCTCAAGATCAGGAATGATATGCACAGCACTGCAATTAGCTGCAGGGAGCCGTACCCAAATCTCGTTGATCAAGCGTCGGTATCAAACTTCTGGGGCTGTGAATCTACTTTGCATCATGATCAAGGAGCAGTATTTCAACTTTCCGAAAATGCACCGGATGACTTTCGGACTGAAGCGAGATGGTACCCTGACGCAAAAGCAGATTCCCGTCAGCACCCACCAGTGATTTCGCATGATCATCCCGTGGATCAATTTGAGGCTGGTCATACTCTAGGACCACTTTGCCGTTGATCCAATGACGAATGACCTCATCACCTCTCACTTCAACTTCAACCGTTACCCACTGTGGCCCGTGATAGGTGTCGGATGATGACTTTGTGCAGTGCGCTTTGATCAATTTGTCTTTCATCACAACGTTCGTTCCAGGCGTACAGAGATTTGCGTTGGTTCGGTCCGCTGCTCCGTCACCACCCAGCAATTGCACTTCAATCGAAGTTGGGAAATCTTGATCCTTCGCCATCTTGTCAGGATCTTCACCGTGGAGCATTAATCCACTGTTCCTAATCGCCCAACCGGGCCCCCCTTTACACTGTTCTCCCACAAAGCGGTACTCCACCCTAAGACGATAATGTGAGAACGAGTCTTTGTAGAAAAGATGCCCGAATGTTTCGTTGAATTCGTCGTAAGCTTCATAACCCACTTTCAGAATTCCGTCCTCGACGCGGAAAGTGTTTCCAAAATTCTTACCCAACTCGTGGTAGCGGATTTTTGGAATCCAACCGTCAAGATTTTTACCATTAAATAGTTGCAGCCATTTCTCAGATTTCACCTCGGCTACCGGAGCACTCACTTCTTCAGCCCTTACCGTAGACTGTTCCAGTCGTTCGAGCGAGGCAATCAGACCGGTGACTAGGAGAAAACATAGACGGAAAACGGAGCTCACCATTGTCTTGAAAATCCTTCGATAAAATTGAGTCAGCCAAAACCGGGGTTACTAGCAAAGCTAGGTCACGAGGAACGCGAACCAAACAGTAAGTACTGTGTCTCCGTTATAGTTTACACTGCTCGTTGACCGAAAATGGCTGCGGGACAACAGAGAATCGGGCATTACGGGATAATATCGGCCATGGACCTCAGATTCCACTGAGAATAGGCGATTTCGAATGCCGTGCTCCCATATCATGCTGAGGACTTAAGCCAGTCCCACTCAGGTTGTCGAGGATTACAATAGACACGCGGTTTGAAGAGAGACATTCGACTTGAGTTACCTCAGCAACAGCAGAAATCCACGTGGCAGCAACGCCACGAGACTCATTTTGCCTCAAAAATTCCGAAGAACTGTCGCATGAAATTGGATCTCAAAAACGATTGCCAGCCAGCGTTTTATTACACATTCATTACGATTGCATTCAGCTGCTTGATTTTGTTTCATCCCATCGCCGTATTCGCTGAACAATCAGCATCCTCTCCGGACGACTCAGCTGGTTTTCCAGATCCCAAGGCAGGGATAGAGATTTTGGCCAAGGGTCTTACACTCGAGTTGGTCGCCGAGCACCCCGAACTGGCGACCCCAACTGGCATTGATGTGGGTTCAGATCAATCGATCTGGGTCGTCTCGAATCACACTCACTTTCGTCCCGATGGATACACGGGTCCGAGTAAGGATGAAATCATTCGCTTTGCTGCCGATGGAACACGTTCTGTGTTCTTCTCTGGGACGGACAATACGATGGATCTCGAATTGGGACAGTCAGATGACCTTTACGTAGCTCAGCGAGATAAAATACTTCGCCTTGCGGATAATGATCAGGATCTAGTCTGCGATCAGAGTGAAGTCATTATTCAGCTCGAGACTGAAGCTGATTATCCACATAATGGATTGAGTGGCTTAACTTGGTCTCCGGAAGGTAACCTTGTATTTTCCATTGGCGAAAATTTTGCGAAGCCTTGGCAGCTTTCGGGTACAGACGGCGTCACGCTAACGGGTTCTGGTGAAGGGGGTATCTTCACGTGTCACCCTGATGGAACTTCACTCCGTCGAATCGCAAAAGGCTTCTGGAATCCTTTTGGTCTCTGTTTTCGGAATGGAGAACTCTTTGCGGCAGAGAACGACCCCGGGTCACGGCCACCATGCCGGTTGCTTCACGTTGTCGAGAAGGGAGACTACGGGTATCAGCGAAAATACGGAAACGCAGCGAATCATCCCTTCGTTTGCTGGAATGGAGAACTCCGCGGAACACTACCGATGCTACACGCCTTGGGTGAAGCTCCCTGCGGTATTGTGCCCTTTGCAAGCGGGCTAGCGGTGACATCATGGACTGAGCACCGACTTGATTTCTATCCACTAGTCAAAAAAGGCGAGAGCTTTTCAACACATCGAATCAGCCTTTTACGTGGTGGGAAAAACTTTCGACCCACTTGCTTATCACGAGGTAAAGATGATGAGCTCTATTTCACAGATTGGGTCAAAGGCTCTTATGAAATCCATGGATCGGGACGCATTTGGAAGCTGAAATATAATCCAGCTCAATTTACAAATCCGATTCATCGCTCAGAGAACCTCCCGAAAGCAAGCGATCGACCGGTTCCTCATGACAACCTTCTATTGCAGCGGGACATCAAGGACTTGCTTGTGGAAGCAAATCAGACCGAAGATGCATTTAGAGTGCACCGCATTATCCGCGAGTTGGCCAAGCGAATCCACCAAGCACCAGAATCCATTCTCATGGCAATTTCTCCACTGGAAAAACTGGAGGCCGAGGACTGCGCGAACTTGGTAATCGCATGGAAAATGGCGTTACCCAAGGATACCAAGATGGCCAAACGCTTCTTGAATCATCCCTCTCGTGCATCTCAACTAGTAGCTCTACGTTGGATCGCAGATGAAGACATGAAAGTTTTGGAATATGAAGTGAAAGACTTCATGAAAAACACTCCGATGGATTTCCAAACGCTTACAGCAACCCTCGCCGCAGTCAACACACTCAGTGGAGACCCTACTCAACTGGTCAATGATCAAAAACTTCTGCTGGAGCAAATCAACGACAAGACGTCAAGCACCACGCTGAGAGCTAATTTACTCAGATTACTCGATCCAAACACGGAGAATTTCGGGCCGAACTTCTGGAGAGCCATTCTTGACGAGGACGAATCCCTCCTTCTCAAAGAACTCGTTCGCGCTGTCGCCACGCAATCCACACCTGAAGCAAACCACTTCCTACGGCAGATCGCGAATAATGAATCTTTAGATATTGAAACAAGAGCTGATGCGATTGCCGGATTCAAACCTGACACAGCTTCAGACTCCGCGATGCTGCTGCAACTCGCAGCTTCGGATGAGAAAGCTATTCGCGAAGGAGCAATAAGATCTTTTCGGGGTACCGAGATCGTTAAAGAAATTCATCAGACACTTACAAAGCTAAAAGCCATCCATCCTGACTCTCAACCCCTGATTGATGCTGTAATCGATCCTGCGTCTACCCTGAAAAATCGGCCCTCCGCAGATGACCTACAGAGTTGGAACCGATTACTCAATTCATCACCAGGCCCTGCAGATGTAGAGGAGGGTCGGCGCATCTTTGCACACTCTGCAGTTGCAAACTGCAGCAAGTGTCATCTGCACTCGGGACGGGGTAATCATTTAGGGCCGGACCTTTCATCTCTCTGGAGGTCAGCAAATCCAAAAGACATCCTGACCTCTATACTGCAGCCCAGTCTACATATTGATCCACAGTACATAGCCAGAACGCTTCTTTTGGATGACGGCACGACATTCAATGGCATCTTGCTCAGGGACGGCGGTGGAGGTCGCGAGGTTTACCGAAACCTTAAAGGAAAAGAAGAGATCGTTAAAACAGATGACATTGTGGAGCGTAAAGAGTCGACAGCCTCCTTGATGCCAGAAGGATTGCTAGACCAACTTACAAACAGAGAAATAAAAGATCTTTTGGCTTTCATCTCGTTGCCGTCTTTCATTGACTCCGCAGAGGGCACCCTTAAAAAAAGCTTCAAGAGCGGATGGGACGGCAGTTGGTGGTTTGATTTTCCCGATGGTTATGGCGGTTGGCTCAAGTACTCTCCTTCGAAACCAAAAAGTGCTGAATTACTTTGGCGAGTAGGTTCGCCTCGACCGGTAAGGATCGAACTGCTCTCACCAACGAAAATGATACTCATCAGGCGAAGTAAAAAGGGAGAGAACGCTTGCATAGCAGAACGGACAGGAGACCGGATAACTATTAGGGAGCTCGGTGACAACGCAGCCATCGCGAGAGGTGAAAGGTGCCCACCACTTCCTGAGCCACCCGATATGAACCGAGTGAGCTTCGCGGAACCGATTGAACTTTTCAACGGCAAGAACCTAGATGGGTGGCACTTGCAACCCGAGGGTTCGAAAAATGGATGGCAAGCAATAGATGGACTGCTTGTGAACACAACAACAAAAACGGATTTCAGTGCATACGGAGAATACGGCAATCTGAAAACAGAGAAACGTTTCGGTGACTGCCACGTTCACATTGAATTCAAGATTGAAAAAGACTGCAACAGCGGCGTCTTCATCAATGGTCTCTACGAAGCTCAAGTGGTTGACCGAGACAGCAGAATGCAGGGGATCAATGGACCGGGGGCTATCTTTGGACGTATTGGGCCATCGACCAACGCCGGATTAGAGGGTGGTCAATGGCAGACTTACGACGTCACACTGGTCGATCGACATCTTACGGTTCGATTGAATGGTGAACTAGTTATCGAAAACCAACCGGTAGAAGGCTGCACGGGAGGTGCCCTGTCAGGCAATATCAACGCACCAGGTCCGCTCTACCTGCAAGGGGATCACACGAGTGTGTCGTACCGGAATATTTGGATTA
>JAYYHM010000357.1:0-4516 GCA_036148415.1 Planctomycetota bacterium | reverse complement strand
AATCGGGTATCCTGCACAGGTCGACTCTTATCTAAAACCAGGAACTGGAGTTTGGACCATTGACCTGCTTCAGGCTGACTCGATCGACGACCTTGCCCACGCAAGTCCAGTGACAATCCTTGAGACAGATGACCCTCAATTCATCCACATTAAGGACCCTTTCTTTGCCGACCTAAACGGCAGGGACCACCTAATGTTTTGCAGCCACCCCTATTGCTGGACTAGCTCGAACACCGGGCTCGTACCGATGGGTGAAAGTGGACTTGAACACCAGAAAATAGAATTTGATTTTTTCCCCCGGGGTTACACCTGGGATGTCGCCATGACGCGAGGAACGGCGGTGCTGTCACTACCACAAGTAGGTGATTTTGTTGATCACCAAGTCAGCCTACTTTTTTATGATGGCGGGGAATGTGTCCGCGACCTTGCAGAGCATAATCAAGCAGTTAAAAGGGCTCGAGGCTATTCATGTGAAGAACTGGGAGGTCTTGCCTACCTTATCGGCAGAAGGGGGAATTCTCCGACCCGACTCTCAATTCTATCTCCATCTTTTGTAAGCCCGTGGGGGACAGGCTGTAGCCGATATGTGGATGTACTGGATGCGGGCGATACTTATTATGCGACTTGGCAACAGTCGCAGGATGACTATTCGCAGCCTCTCGTGCTAAACAAAATCCCGAAGCAAGCGGTCATCGATATCATGGAGGCTTGATCCACGGATCTAGGGAAGTGAGATTTTAAGAATTTCACTAAAAACGAATTGTGCACCGAAGCCAGTCAGTAGTGATAATTCCACTAACCAAAGTTTACGTGTCGGCACATGTCGAGACAGCAGTATCCCAAGCAACAAGACCAGGGAAACGAGAGTGATCGACAAGGGTAACCATCCGCTTTGAATGGCGAGCACGTGAAAAACGACCACGCCAAAAGCGGTGAGAGCCAAGAGAGGCTGGCGTTGTCCCTGACGAACGGGTTGAACCTCGGAATCATCCTCCCTCCCTGCTGCTCCGCCTCGCATCTGCTCCCAGGTGACCAGAGCAAATAGAACGAGAACGAAACAACCCAGGTAAAGATCAAATCGAGGAAGGCTCGCGGCTTGATTCACATTTTGACTGGCAGCAACCTTCTCAAAATTCTCGACCGTCGCGTTCAAACGATCCCGCAGTTCTGCTCCTACGGCGAACGTAGGATCTAATCTCAAACGCCTTAATTCCTGAACCACAGTTGGCTCGTTCATCGCATTTTCCAAAGCCACAGCGATTCGCTCAATGATCTTGGAGGGTGTCCCCTTGGGTACCCACCAGTAATTTGCATTGCGAAGAACCACTGGAATTCCGGCCTCCACTGCGGTGGGAACATCCGGAATGGACTCATGCCTCTGAGGGCTCAGAACTGCGATCGCTCGAATATCTCGATTGGCCGGTGTTCCCTCCGGCGCCAAGAAATCGAGGTACTCGGAGAGAGAAAAGATCCCCGCATCCAAATGACCACCGATGATTTTCGTGTATCGATCCGCTCCACCTCCTGAGGAAACAATGGTGAAATCGGCCCCCTGAAGAGACTGCTCCAACTGCAAAGCAGCGTAATAGGAGGGAGCTCCCTTATTGGCTGCAAAACGGATGGAGGTTTCGGGTTGTGCAGATTCCTCGAGCAACCCCTGCAAATCCTCAATCTGCGAATCTGCCCGAACCAGAACAACCATCGACATTTCGCCCGTCAGAGCAATCGGCTCAAACGCCTCAGGACCATAATTGACCGTCTCCGCTAATTTGGCAGTGATGATCGCGTTGTGGTGGCAGAGTATCTTGTACCCGTCAGGTTGTGCATTTTTTACCTCCCGACTACCAATCGTACCGATGCCACCGGGTTGGTTAATGATCACCAACGATTGATCGAATTCTTCAGCTTCCTGCAAACCCTGTTGAATGATTCTCGCAAAAGTGTCACTACCACCACCGGCGGCATAGGGCACGACGATTTCTATGTCTCGATTCGGATAGGTTTGACTCTGATCGGATGCTACCCACCGGGTCCTCATCCACCACCCTACCAACAACGCAATGCATATCCAGATCACGCAATGAAGGATCAGCGCGCACTTACCGGAGGTCGATGATGAATTGGCATGAATGCTCATGGTTTTCACCCACCCTCTCCTGAATCCGTTACGAGCTCCACACGATTCAGCCATCGATTCTTTACACTGCTTCCAAACAGTGAAAAGAGAAGGATCAGCAGCGATAGAAGAAGAAAAATCAGAGAGAGTGGTCGCGTGACCAAAGGCAAAAAACTACCCTCCGATGCCTGTAAACCCAAACTAAGATTCTTTTCGGCAATGGGTCCCAAAACAAATCCGATGATGAAAGGGGCTAGTGGAATCTTATAGCGCTCGAGAGTCATTCCGAGAACGGCAAAGGCAAGCATTACCCATACATCAAAAAATCGGTTCGACAGTGCGTAAGAACCGATCACGCAAAACACAAGGATCACCGGCAAGAGGAAGGGCTTGGGAACGGAAGCGATTTTCGCAAGCCAACGCATTGAGCAGATCATCATAAAAGCCATCACCACGTTGGCCAGTAACATCGCGCCCATGATGGTGTACACCATGCTAGGACTTTCGGAGAATAAACGTGGCCCAGGCTGTAATCCATGGATAACCAAAGCACCAAGCAGCACTGCTTCGACCACGCTTCCCGGTAAACCCATTGCAATCAGCGGTATCAATGAACCACCGATCGTTGCGTTGTTGGCTGCCTCCGATGCGACAATCCCTTCCTCCGAGCCGTGCCCAAACTTATCGGGCTGTCGAGAAAATCCTTTGGCTACTGTGTAAGCGGTTACGGACCCGATGTTGGCTCCGATACCCGGCAACATCCCAATCCATGTACCAATGACCGAGGATCTTAAGAGATTCACACCGTGGGCTAACCATTGCTTTGGCCCAAGCCATAAACTCTTTTCCCCGATGGAAACAGGTTCGCCTTTATCCTCGATCCGCACGATATCAGCAAGAATCTGGTTCACCGCAAACAAACCAATCAGAACCGGAAGAAGCTGAAAACCATCATTCATCTCGGTGAAACCGAACGTCCATCGTGTCTGACCTGTTGCAACATTGATCCCTGGCATCGCAAAGAAAACGCCAAGGAATCCGGAGAAGAGTGCTTTGCGTAGCGAAGATCCTCCCACACTCGCAATCAAAACCAGCGCCATCATGACCATTGAAAAATACTCGAAGAAACCAAAGTGAGAACTGAGTACGGCGATGGGCCCCGTAAGGAGAACGAGGAACCCCCATGAGATTCCTCCTCCGACCGTAGAGGCCATCACCCCCAGGCCCAACGCACGCTCAGGCTCTCCTGAACGTGCCATGGGATAGCCGTCAAGGGTGGTGATGATCGAAGCGGGCGTCCCCGGCATACGCAACAGGGTTGCCGTAATCATTCCGCCACTCACCGCACCCACGTAGATACTGATCAATAAGGTCATCGACAGAAGTGGATCAGCGCCGTAGGTCAGGGGTAAAACGAGAGCAATTAACATGGTGCCGGTCAAACCGGGAACGGCTCCAACCGTAATCCCCAAGAATGTTCCCACCATGATCACCCCAAAACCTGAGGGACTTAGCAAAACATGTAAAGCTTCTTCCAATCCATTCATATCAAATCACCTTCCTATCTGAAGCCATTTCGCAGACTGAAGATGATTTTCGCGACAACGGTTGATAGGGAGCATCAGACTCGAGCACGCTCGACCCCTTCAATTGAAGTAAGATCCTTTTCCCAAGCCTCAATTAACTGGTTCACCTCATTCAGAGTGGAGGCATCAAATTCACGGTTTCCAGCAGTGGCAGTCTGTTCGATCTGCTCAGGACTCCTCGAACCAACGATGGCACTGGTCACCTCTTCACGGCGCAGCACCCAAGCGATCGCGAGTTCCGCCATACTCCATCCTAATCCTATCGCGATTTTTCGAAGGCTTTCAATAAGATTGAGATTGATCTCAAGTTGGGGTGATTGGAATCTTGGGTCTCGGCACCGATGATCATTGTCTGCTAGCGTCTTGGCGCGATTCGCATCAAAAGCTCCCGTCAGCAGGCCTTTACCCATCGGACTGTAGCAGACCACGCCAATGCCATTGGCCGCACAGAAAGGAAGCACGCCCTGTTCGGCATCGCCGGAAATGATGCTGTAAGGTGGCTGCGAAGATTGAATCGGGCCGATGTCCTGCAGTCGCTTCATCTGGTCCGCCGAGTGATTCGAGACGCCCACGTAGCGAACTTTCCCCTGTTTCTGCAATTCCAACAGCGTTGCCCACCCCTCCTCAATCTGTTCATCGGGTTCCGGCCAATGCATCTGATAAAGATCGATGCACTCCACATGAAGTCGCTCTAAACTCGCTTCACACTCGGAAATGATGCTGGACCGTGTCAGCGACTTCCCTATTTTTCCAGTTCCAAGATCGACCCGTCCGCATTTCGTAGCGATTAACGGTCGGTCAGCCGCAGGGAGAT
>JAYYHM010000356.1:0-4904 GCA_036148415.1 Planctomycetota bacterium | reverse complement strand
GATCTTCTTCGTCACTGCAATTACCACGTTTTTCATGGGAATTGGCTGGGAGAACGCGATTCTCATTGTTGGTGCCCTGATTACCTTTGGAGCCGCGTTGATTGGGCTTTGTGGCTTCATGCCTGTGCCTCCCAACGAATCCCGAGTGTTGCTGTTATTCGGAGAGTACAAAGGAACCGTTAGGGAAACGGGCTTTTTCTGGGTAAACCCGTTTTTTAGTAAGCGAAAGCTCTCCTTGAGGATTCGAAATTTCGAGACGGGTTCAACCAGTACTCCTGAGGAAAAAAATCAGGCGGGTCAGGTGGTGAAGCAGAGTGGTCGAACACCGGGCAAGCCTTCCAAGGTTAATGATCAAGACGGTAATCCGGTGGATATTTCGGCGGTAGTCGTCTGGAAAGTAGTCGATACAGCAGAAGCCCTTTTCGAAGTCGATGATTTCGAGCATTTTGTGGAGGTGCAAAGTGAGGCAGCACTGCGAGATCTCGCGAGCCGACATCCGTACGACAGTAACGATGGTACGATTTCACTACGTGGAAATCCTGATGACGTATGCGAAACACTCAAAGCCGACATCCAGAGTCGACTCGACAGTGCGGGTGTCGAGGTGGTTGAGGCACGGTTAAGTCATCTCGCGTATGCCCAAGAAATTGCAGCTGCGATGTTGCAGCGACAGCAAGCTCAAGCCGTTGTCTCTGCACGCACTAAGATTGTGGAGGGAGCTGTCGGGATGGTGGAAATGGCTCTTGAGGAATTGCATAAGAATGAAATTGTCGAGTTGGACGAGGAACGCAAAGCAACCATGGTTTCCAATTTACTGGTTGTGCTCTGTAGTGACCGGGCAACTCAACCGGTGGTGAACGCGGGCTCACTTTATTAGCGATTCATCGCCTGTGATTGAGAGAGGGACTCACTTCAGTCTCGGTGAGCCCTTTCAGACAGAGTAGACCTTAAACCTAGTTCCGTAGTTTTGTATGCCGAAAGAATCTTTCCTGCTGCGAACCGACGAGAAGATTTTGAACGCGCTGCGTTCTTGGGCAGACGATGAGCTACGCAGCGCAAACGGTCAGTTGGACTATATTTTGCGGCAGGCGCTGCGTGATGCAGGTAAGTTGCCAAAGGTAACGGATAAGAAGTTACGCACGAATTCTAAATCCAAAAAGAGACCGAGTGTGGATGACGACTAAATTCCCAACACGGAATAGATTTCGCTTTCAATGAGGTCTACCGAGAAAGGGTAGCTTCTTGTCAGGAGAGGTTGTCGATTGTTGAAGAGAACATAGGTTGGGCAGATGGTTCCACCCAATTCGTTGACTAATGCTAGATTACGGTTGTAATCGATCCGAATCACCTTCACGGCTCCGTCGAGCGATTTCTGAAGATTGATCACCTTGCTGTGATTGTCCGCGCATCTTGGACAATTGTAATCCACGCCAAACTCGACCAGGACAGGTGAATCACTGCTACCGAGGTAGTCAAAGAGTTGATCTCCGCTCAGGGTGGGAAGGTTAGTTTTCGGCTCTTGTGAGCCTGTCTTCGATTCGATGTTTGGACGACATCCAGTGATCAACTGGATCAGCATGCAGCTGAATAAGAAAGCGATTAGCGAATGAAAGAATCTTGATTTCATGTTTTCAGTAATTGTAGCTAGATATCGATTTAGCTGGATGGGTTCGCTGCTAGGACGGCCTCAAGGTCCACATTCCATGGTGGGAACGGATCTTCAAAGTGGGACCAATTATCCGCTCCCAGGGACAATTCCTCATCGGTTAGCAAGCAGGATTGAAGGGAATCATAGAGAGCAATTTCGTCCATATTGATCCCGATGAATACAAGCTCCTGTCGGCAGTCCCCAACCTGATCGTTCCATTTTCTCTGAATCTCCTCTTGAATGGATTCGATCTCTGGCCAGTGAGTCTTGGGAACCGCGGCCCACCAAAAGCCTCCAAAGTCAAGTCGTGCAACCCGCCCGGCTTGTGACCAGACTCCGATTTTGTCGAGCCGATTGGCAAGCCAGAAGAAACCTTTGCTGCGCAGCACACCGTTCCATTCTCGGCTCAGTCGGTCAAAGAATCTCTGAGGATGGAAAGGCCGACGAGAGCGATATACAAAGCTGTTGACACCGTACTCTTCGACTTCACTCGCGCCCTCACCCCGGAGCGTCAGTTGCCAGCCTTTACTCTGCTTGGCAATCTCAAAATCGAATCGGCCTGTGCCCATGATCTTCTGCGGCTCCACTTTGCCAAAAGAGGATCGGAGCTTCAGCGCGTGAGGATTTAATTGTTCAATGAATGCGAGGATTTCCTCAGCTTTGGAGTCTTCAATGAGATCCATCTTGTTCAGGATGATAATATTGGCAAATTCAACCTGCTCGGTGAGTAGGTCTGCTACCGTCCTTTGGTCTTCCTCATCAGCAGCTTGGCCAACGCTGTGCAAATCTTTACCTATTCTGAGATCATCAAGGAAGTTGGCTCCATCCACTACGGTGACCATTGTGTCCAGTTCCGCAATTTCAGAGAGTGCAATTCCGTCACCGATTGCGAAAGTGAAGGTGTCCGCGACTGGGGCAGGTTCGGAGATGCCGGTGGATTCGATCAACAGGTAGTCAAAACTGCCATCCTTGGCCAAGCTCGCTACTTCAAGTAGCAAGTCCTCTCTTAAGGTACAGCAGATGCAGCCATTGGTCATTTCCACGAGCTTCTCGTCGGTTCGGCTTAATGCGGCATCACCACCCGCAACCAACTGGGCATCGATATTTACCTCACTCATGTCATTGACGATTACCGCGACTCGGAGTCCGTCACGGTTGGAAAGAACATGATTGAGGAGTGTGGTTTTTCCGGCTCCTAAAAAACCGGATAGAACCGTGACGGGCAGCTTTTTCATTTTGATTGTGAATTGAACGGATTATGTGGACAGATTCTCCTGGGATTCTCACACCAGGTAAGCATCTGCGTTTGCAGCGAATTGAAAGGAGAGTTCACGCCACGCTGAGGCAAATTCTTCTGGTTTGGTGTAGTGGCGTTTTCCGTTGTTCCATTGCTGCAGCACCCGGCGTCGGTATTCGATTCCCAGTTCTTCGAGGATGGTTGTCTCATAGCTTCGAATCCAATCGATGAGATCCAGACTCAATGAGAGGCAGTGATTTCGTTGGGTTCTCGTTGGTCGATTTAGGCTGGGCAGATCTTTTTCTTCCCACGGTGGAGTACCGAGTTCTGTCAACGGCGTGAATCGTGGTTGAAATTCATAGCGAGGTAAGAAGATGCCTCCTCGCGACGGACTTCCGTAGAAGACCCCGAATCCGCGGACAACAACGTTGCTGTGATCCGGAAAGATGAGTGTATAAACACTCGAACAATCTTCGCGATCCTCGGGGGGGGCCAATCGAGTGAATCCTTGATGCAGCAGCCAATTCCCCTCTGGCCTGATGATATCCCTACCCCAGCACCAGATCTGTTGGCTTAATAAACCGACTGCATGGTCGATAGCTGAGCTGGCGATGATCTCTTCTTCTATCGCTTCTGTCGGAATTGACATTTCAGTCGACCTCAGATGAGAGGAGTACTGCGATGTTGGCGATGAACCAAGCCGTTGCCGCAAATAACTGCAACCAGTCACCTAGAGAGCTGACTCCGTAAGTAAACACACTGGCGATCCAGCAAATACTTGCGCTCGTCTGACCTAACCATTCAATACGGACAGCTTTCTTTAGAAATGACCTTTTAGGCATCGTTTCGATCGCACTTTGCATCGGTTTTCCTTCTAACATGATGCGCACTCTTCACCGCAGCAGGAAAGATCATCGAGGTACATTCCCCACTTTCTGTAAATCTCCAATTCCTCTGCGGGTAACCCAAGCGAAGTTGCAATGGATTTGGCGACAACAGCAAAGCGTTGCCGATATTTGTAGATAAAACAAAAGATGTGATTGTCGTGCCTCACGGCGGGACCACAAAGAAACAATCCGGGGGTGACCGTGGACTCATCGTTTTCGGAGAGGACGGGGAATCCATCGTCTCTTGACTCGAAAAGGTCAGCGACGAGTAGGTGGCTACCGACAAAGCCAGCGGCTAGAAGTGGCTGCTCTTCAGTCTGAAACCGTCTGTCATCAGAAGTGTGAACTTCGAAACCCTTGTCCATTTGTTCTATGGAGCTGATCGATGTATGGGGAAAAAGTTCCACATTTTCCTTGAACCAATCCTCACGCATGCGTTCCAAGGAATAGGTTGACAGAGCGACGCTGGGGTCAGAGCTCTCATCTTTCCATGGACAGCCTTTTTCAAATAGCTTCACTTTCTTATCGTAGAAAGAAAGATGATAAGCCGCATCAACGCCACTCTCGTAGCCTCCAATGATAATAAGGTTATCTCCTTCAATTTCTTCGTAGCTCTTCACGGTTGCTGTGTGTCTGCATAGTTCAACTCCTTGGAATCCACTGATTCTCGGAAACTGAAATTCACCCGCTGCCCAGATGACATGTTTCGCACGTAAGGTTTCGGAATCGGTATCTACAAGGAATTCGTCCCCTATTTTGGTCACTCGCAGAACGTGAGTTTCCTCTTGAACGGGTAGTTCAAAAAATTGAGCTACGGCAATGAGGTGCGATGCAAATTCTTCACCAGTGGGATGCTCTACCTCCAAGCTGAAAGCAGGAGAAACACCCACCGCGATTGAATTCAGGTCGAGCATTCCAATTGAGTTAGTCGGAAATGATGGCGTGATAAATCGTGTTTCCGCTGGCCAGGCCGCGAAGGAGGCACCGATGATGTGCCGCTCCAAAATGACAAAATTCTCGATACCAGCGTGCTTGAGAGCTACGCCTACTCCGATGCCTGCTGCGCCACCGCCGATCACACTGACGTCATGAGTCTTCACGCTTTGAGTATCGATCATTGTCGTCCCTCGGT
>JAYYHM010000355.1:0-6774 GCA_036148415.1 Planctomycetota bacterium | reverse complement strand
GACCAATTGTTTTCCATTCATAGAAACCATCTGCCAAGACCAAGCACCTTCGGAAGTGAAAAGCCTCTCGAAAAGAAGGTTTTGTGTCTATTGTCTCAGACCGTGCATTGATCAAATTCTTACCGGATTCTTTTGCTGGACTGCTCTGGCTGGGTAACCCCCAAGTCATTTCAAGGATTGAGATGGACCTTGCACTCTTGCCTCCTGCACAAACAGTCGTACTTTGCGCGGGAGCTATGTTGAAACTTTTTTGACCCGCCGAGCCACTAAGCTTGCTCTCCCATCCTGGAAAGTGCAGTTGAATCCACGGATCAATTTTGGAATGTAAACAAAAACGGCCACACACGGGTCATCCCAAAAAATGTACAAAGTCGCGGAATTGCAATCGCAGTGCGTGAGACAATCAAGTTATTCGTTGTCCAATTTTACTGCATACTGCTGCAAAATGCTGTCTCATAAAATCACAGCATCACTGCGAGATATCAATCACAAAAAGCTGTCTATTCTAAAATCAGCGCGAAGCACCGCCGCCTCCAGCGACGCTTCGCGCTTGTCAAGGACAAGCATTGGTGCCCTGGGGAAGGGATACCAATGTCCGCGAGTTAATAGGCTGCAAAATTGGTACCAAAAAACTATCCTCACCCCACTCATTCAAAATCGGGCAGTTCTGGTGGTGATGAAAGCACCTCCGCTTCCCTGCCATCTCGAATTCCTTCAATCCGTTCAATTGCCGAAATGACAGCCGATTCGTTTTCCAAGAACTTATAGTTCAAATCAAAAACTTGACTCTCTCCAGCACGCAACACTGGAACGCGTCCAAAATGCCTCTCTATTCTTCGATTGAAAGGATAGCCGCTACCCGGCTCAATACCCGTCACATAGCCGTCAGCCAACTCGGCAGTGTTTTTCCAGAGGGTTAGATATGGGAGTGATTCTATGGACCAAGTCATTAACGCCCCACGGCTACGCTTACGATCGTGCAATACTGCTCCAGTAATTCCATTTTTGTCATGCCAAGGCTCGATGAGATAGACATGTTCGGTGAAACCGAGAGTCGGAGCCAAGTACGTATCGTAGGTTGAAATTGAGTCCGCAGCGTTTTGATTCATCGGCGTGACTTTTTTTGTGGGCAGAACAACCTTCGCTCCTGCTTCCAATAAAGGAGTTCCAAAATTGGTGTGGTAAATAATTTGATACTCTTGCTCCGCAGCTGAAAGGTTGCGAATACTTTCTTTCAAACGGAATTCGTTTGCATTGGATTGAATAATCAGCTCGCTCACAAGTCGTAATTGTGGGCCATAAAACATCCTTTCTTCAATAACACCTCGGACTATCAGCTGGGTTGGATTATCTTCATCCACTTGGAGATGTAATTCGGAGGCGGGTATGTTTCCAATCCGTCCATGCAGTGTCAGATTTAACTCTTTGTCATCGCCGGTATTTGATCGCAGTACATCTAACCCCGGATGCCCTGCAAATTCCAAACCACAGCGAACCATCCACTCATTGAATCCATAGAGCCATCCTAATCCGCCGCGACTCTCCAAATCTATGAAATGCGGATTCACTATCTCTTTTACTGGTGAGTCCCAACCAAATACCACTTCGCCCGTTACAGTGTCTTCGACCCGCAGAATACTCATTCCACGATTGGGTACAATCAGAAGTCTCAGTTTTCCATTATGGATAGTCAAAAGTTGACAGCCTTCTTGCATACCACCGTGCAAAGTCGTTAATTCAACCTGCCATTGTTTTGCAACCCTCGACGAAATGTGCTGTCCGAGATCGAAAACTTCATGCCGAACAGAATTTTCCGCACTCAATAGGACGATTTCTTTGGGAGCGGCATGCGAATAACCGATTGCCAGATTAAAAATCAAAAAGGCGAGACAACTACTAAATAATGACTGATTGGAGGGCATATGCGGAGAATCCGAGGATGGTACATGAATTAATAACGATTGATTTTATGCTATCCGATTTGAGAGTGCTCTTCATCCTTGCCACGTGAAATAATCAGTTCACCAAAGTAACGGCTTCTTCCTATATATCAGCTGCGCGATGATAGGTATTGTGGCAAAACGCTCTACAGGCAAGCATCTGACAATTGCAAAAGGCATCGCCACGTTTAACACCTATTATCTATTAAAAAAACAAACCTCTGGCTAACCTGTTGGATTCGGACTGGCGATGATTCACCGATCCTCAGATACTACTCTGAGCCGTCATGCTCGGACCACGTACTCCCAACCACGCAACCAGAATTGAATTACAAACTCCTATTTCGTCTGCTTGGAACGATAAGCATTTTGATCGGTGGATCGATGCTTTTCAGTCTTCCTTTTGCAGTTCCCCTCCTGTCGGGAGTGACGGAGAGTGAATTCTCGAATTTTGAGAAGCGAGGAATCGTGGCCCTAATCCAGAGCATGTCGATTTGTATCGCTACCGGTTTACTGCTCCGCTGGATCGGACGAGGGCCAGGAGCAGGAATGCTCTATCAGAAGGAAGCGATGGCGGTCGTGGGTTTGAGTTGGATCCTCGCCACAGTTCTCGGGGCTCTGCCATTTTTTCTAAGCGAGACTCAAACCCAATCCGGTGAACCCATCACCTTCATTGAAGCAATGTTTGAATCGCAATCTGGGTTCAGTACGACGGGAGCAACGATCTTGACGGACTTAGAGTCTGTCGCAGCGGTACCAAGATGCATTCTCTTTTGGAGATCGTGGACTCATTTTCTTGGTGGTCTAGGAATCATCGTTCTTTTTGTTGCAATCCTTGGACAAGGATCATCTGGAAAGGCAATGATGAAGGCGGAGATGCCGGGCCCTAACAAGGAAGGAAGTAAACCTCGTATGCAACATACCGCATTAGTCTTTGCTTCAATCTACGTCAGTTTGAACGTGATCCTAACGGTAATCTACTTACTCGAGGGAATGCGTCTTTATGATGCTGCATGTCATGCGTTTGGAACAATGGCTACCGGTGGCTTTAGCACATACAACTCGAGCCTAGGGCATTTTGATAGTCCTATCATTGAATACACCACCATCCTCTTTATGATTCTCGCGGGCACGAATTTCACGCTACTCTATGCCACATTGCTTGGAGGTCCCATCAAACTATTGAAAGACACCGAGTTTCGAGTGTTCGTGGGGATTATCGGTGTAGTCACTGCAGGTGTCATCTTCTTCGGCATTCGGGCTGATGATGAAAACTTCAATACCTTCAATAGTTCATTCCGTCATGGTTTATTTCAGGTTGTTTCCATCCTTACCACAACTGGCTATGGCACAGCTAACTTTGATCAGTGGAATGCGTTTGGCAGAGGCATTCTTTTGCTCATCATGTTTGTGGGTGGCTGTGCTGGCAGCACAGGTGGTGGATTGAAGGTAATTAGACACGTCCTCTTCTACAAAATACTTCGACTTGAAATTGAGAAAGCACATCGGCCAAGGGTAGTCCGATCGTTGCGCATCGGTGGTAAATCTGTTTCAGATCCAAATCTAGCACATTCGATAGTTGTTTACTTTTCCGTCATTTTGGCATTGTTCGTATTCTCATGGCTTCTTCTGATCACCTTTGAACCCAATTCTCTTTGGGAAGTTCACCATACCTCGATAGCTTCCGACACGATCAAATCGAGTATTAGTCCTGATGCGGGCGCGCTGGAAGAAAAACTCCTTGATTCCGCTAGCGCTGTCGCCGCAACATTAAATAATATTGGACCGGGATTAGGAGTTGTCGGCCCCACACAAAACTATGCGGGATTCAGCCAAGCTTCAAAGCTTCTTTTCGTTTGGTTAATGATGCTGGGGCGTGTCGAAATCTTCAGCGTCCTTGTTCTCATCTTTCCAAGCTTTTGGCGACGAGTCTAATTTTCGTTCGTCGTTCTCTGTTATTTCACCCCAATGAAGGATACGGTGAGAGTGACTCTGGTAGCCTTACTTCATTTCACTCAGCTTTGACATTGCGAAATTGGGGCTCGCCCCCTATAGTGTACATATTTACACTTATTTGTCTGCCGATGAGATACACGGAACTTCGCTGCAAAAGCAATTTCTCTTTCTTGCTTGGCGCCTCTCATCCTCATGAGCTCATTGAAACTGCCCATCGACTCGGATATTCGGGTCTATCTTTAACCGATATGGGCTCAGTGGCGGGATCAGTACGCGCCCACACAGCAGCAAAAGACATTGGCTTTTCTTTCATTGTGGGGACTGAAATTAACCTCTGTGATGGCCCATCCTTGGTTATCTGGCCAATCAATCGATCAGGATACGGTCGAATGTGCCACCTAATCTCACGTGGGAGGACACGAGCGGAGAAAGGCAGCTACACACTAAGCTGGCGAGACGTTTACGAATTTAACGAAGATCTGATCGCTGGCGTCGCTGCACCCAAATCTGGCATCGTCAACCGTGAACGATTCTTGTCTGATCTCAATCAATTTCGGGAAGTATTCGATGACCGTGCATACCTGCTATGCGAAGCTCATCGGAGCGTTGACGATTTTTCCGCACTAGAACACTTTGAAAAATTATCGCGTGAAACCAAGCTGCCTCTCGTAGCGACTGGGAATATTCACTACCACATCGCTGAGCGAATGCTTGTCCATGACTGTGTTACAGCGATTCGAAATGGCACTACGATCAGCCGTATCACTGAAGGTGGATTTTCAAACAGTCAATATCACCTTCGGGGACTGAGTGAACTGGAAGAAATTTATGGTTCCTTTCCAGATACGATTGCCCGTACCGAAGAAATCAGAAGCAGATGTCAATTTTCTCTTGATGAGCTTCGCTATGAATACCCTGAAGAACTTGCTCCTAATGGAATCACACAACTTGAGCATCTCAAAAGACTCACATGGGAAGGTGCGAAAAGTCGTTGGCCAGGTGGAGTACCGAAACAGGTCATTAATCTGCTGAGGCACGAATTATCCATCATCGAAGACCTGAACTATGAGGCCTACTTTTTAACAGTTTGGGATCTCGTTCGATTTGCCCGCCAGCAGAATATTCTATGCCAAGGTCGCGGATCTGCTGCGAACTCTGCTGTTTGTTACTGCCTAGGAATCACTAATGTTGATCCTAGCCAATCCGACGTGCTTTTCGAACGCTTCATCAGTCGGGAACGCAATGAAGCTCCTGATATTGATGTCGACTTCGAGCATCAACGACGAGAAGAGGTTCTTCAGTATCTTTACGCCAAGTATGGTCGCGATCGAGCAGGTATGACCGCAACCGTAATTTCTTATCGAACCCGTAGCGCCGTGCGTGAAGTAGGTAAAGTACTTGGTTTATCTGGTGATACCATTGATGCGATTACCAAGCTCGGGAACCGTGACGACTCATTCCGAGAACAATGTATACGTGGGGGACTGGACCCAACTTCAAGCATAGGAAAACGATTTACTTACCTTGTCGAAACACTCAGAGGTTTTCCCCGTCACCTCTCTCAGCATGTTGGCGGAATGGTAATGACTTCTGGAAAATTGTGTGAGCTATGCCCAATTGAAAACGCATCGATGGATGACCGGACAATCATTCAGTGGAACAAAGATGATCTTGATGAATTGGGTATTTTAAAAGTGGACATTCTAGCCTTGGGTATGCTGTCGGCTATCCACAGATGCTTTGATCTCATCAAAACACATCACAACCGTGACTTGTCTCTGGCAAATATTCCACCGGATGATACACAAACCTACGAGATGATCTGCAGAGCTGACACCGTCGGTGTTTTTCAAATCGAAAGCCGCGCTCAAATGAGCATGCTCCCCAGACTGCGGCCAAAATGCTTTTATGATCTCGTTGTTGAGGTAGCTATTGTCCGACCGGGACCCATTCAAGGAAATATGGTCCACCCCTATCTGCAGGCAAGGCAAAATCCTCAATCTGTCACCTATCCCAATGAGGAAATCAAAAAAGTCTTAGAAAAGACACTCGGAGTACCCATATTTCAGGAACAAGCCATGAGATTGGCGGTGGTAGCTGCGGGTTTCACTCCAGGCGAAGCGGATCAACTTCGACGAGCGATGGCGGCTTGGCGAAGACCGGGTGTAATCGAAGAATTCCGAGCAAAACTGCTTGATGGTATGCGGAAAAGCAATCTACCGGAGAGTTTTGCGGAACACATCTTCAACCAAATTCGTGGATTTGGCGAGTACGGATTCCCTGAATCCCATGCCGCTAGTTTTGCCCTTCTGGTTTACGCATCCTGCTACCTGAAATGCCACTATCCGGCAGCCTTTTGTGCAGCATTACTTAACAGTCAACCAATGGGTTTTTATGCTCCCGCTCAGCTTGTTTCCGATGCTCAAAAACATGGTGTCTTATTCTTAAAAACCGACATTAACTTTAGCGAATGGGATTGCACACTTGAACCAGCATCTGATGTTCCTGAATACGCCTTAACCAAAAACTCGAAGATTCATCCCTCAAGCAGTGCACCTGCTGTTCGATTAGGGATGAACACCATCAAGGGATTACATCGTGAAACGGTCGAAAAAATATGCATTGAAAGGCGATCGCATGGAAATTTCCTCTCAATGAATGACTTTGTTGAGCGAACTAAAATTAGTAAGTCATCAATTTCTCTTTTCGCAGATGCGGATCTATTCACTTCCATGAATCAGGATCGGAGAAAAGCTATTTGGGACTCTCTTGATCAGGAGATCTCCAACAATCCACAACCTTTATTAAACGCCTTACCATTTGAGGAGGTCACACCGGAGGGAATTGTCCCAATGCCCAAACACGAGGAAGTGCGTGC